>NZ_JBALOW010000017.1:0-22107 GCF_036965085.1 Bacillus sp. JJ1532 | reverse complement strand
AGGGAAAAGGTGTCATACAATAAAGTGGATGGTGGAATTTATTCAATAATGGATGGGTACAATCATTACTATTTATTTTATAGTAATGATTTAGATGAAAAATAACTTTGGGCATTTTTGATAGACTTATTAATTTAAAAAATGAAAAAGAGGTGGCCTATGAAATTATTGATTGCTTTTGTCATAATTATTTCAATACTAGCTGGGGTTGGGACAGTACTGGTAGCGAGTAAGAGTGACAAGAATTATAGTGGCTCAACTAAAAAAAATACTACTAACTTAACATTCATTTATGCTATCGTTATATTATTGTCTGTCATTGCGCTTGGTGTGTATATTAGTAAAATTGTTTAGTGGATAGCAATGTTAAATACCCTATTGGTCGTGTGACTCAATAGGGTATTTATTTGTATTATTGAAAAAAGTAAGGAAAATTAGGTTACAATATATAAAACAAAATTTTAAAAAGGGATGCAAATAAATGGACTGGAATATTGACCGAAAAGCTAAAAAACCGATTTATAAACAAATTGCTGAGTTTATTGAAAATGGCATTGCTGATGGAACTTTTCCTCCAGATAAACCACTACCCTCTGAGAGATACTTAGCTAAAGGGCTAAATATAAATAGAAGCACTGTTGTAGCTGCATATGATGAGCTTGAATCAAATGGTCTCATTCAACGTAATCGTGGAAGTGGTACAACTATTAGTAAGGATATATGGGGGATCACTAAAAAGCGTATACCTAGTTGGAACAGATACATTGAAGCAGGGACGTTTTTACCTAATCTACCGATCGCTCAAAGAATACGTAAAGAGATGGAAGAGCAGCAATTAATTAATTTAGCCAGTGGTGAATTATCGGAGGATCTCTTTCCGGTGAACGCGTTAAGGGAGATTACTTCAACTCGGTCTTTTATCGGTAGGCTAGGTTATGATCATCCACAGGGGAGTGTAGTATTAAGGACTACCATTACAAAGCATGTGAAGGAGTTTCGAAATATCGATACAAATCCCTCATCTATTCTCATTACTTCGGGAGCTCAACAAGCTTTACACCTAGTCGTTCAATGCTTATTAAAGCCTGGTGATGCAGTAGTGATTGAAGATCCATCCTATCATTATAATCTCCCAATATTTAAATCAGCAGGTTTAAAAACTTTCTATTTACCAGTAAATGACGATGGTGTAGATCCAAATGAATTACTAGAATTACATAAAAAACATCGGATAAGAATGATATTTTTAAATCCAGCTTTTCAAAATCCAACAGGCACTTTGCTAAAAGAGAGCCAGCAGAAAACCATTTTAGAAATATCATCAGAACTTGGAATTCCTGTAGTGGAGGACGACCCGTATAGTTTAACGTCTTTTAAAGGAGAAGAAGTGTCAACATTAAAATCACTCGATAAACATGGGAATGTGTTATACATTAGCTCTTTATCAAAAGTCGTTGCTTCAGGTTTAAGGATTGGCTGGATTATCGGACCAAGATCGGTCATAGAGAGATTATCTGATGCTAAACAACAAATTGATTTTGGACATGCTAGCTTTACCCAATGGATCGCTAACGATTTTTTAGAATCAGAGCATTTCCATTTTCATATCAAGAAATTAGTGAAGGAATTAGAAAAGCGGCGCCATCAAATTGTATCAAGTTTTAATCATTATCTAAAGGATCAAGTGGAGTTTACGATTCCTCAAGGTGGAATCCATATTTGGTGCAAATTAAAAAGAGATGTAGATGAAATGAAACTATTGGAAAACTCCATAAAGCGAGGAGTTATCTATGTCCCTGGGTCCATGATGGGATCCAAAAAATGTTTTGCGCGTTTTACTTTTGCTAGAGAGAATGAAGAGACTATCAATGAAGGAATAAAAAGGTTTGCGGAAGCACTAAAATCAGCGAAATAAAGAAAGAGAATCTTGATTTCATTCATGGTTCATTTTTTATTTTAGGCTGTGATCATATACAATGTTGAATTTAGCCTTATGTGTATGACGTGAACGGGTTTTATTCGGTATGAGTAATGTAGCGAACCTATACACATAAGGCGTAGTAAGAATCAACAGTTCTCTTAAATATGTACATCAAGCCATTTTTTTTATACTATTTGAAATAGTAAACTTTTGTAGATACTCAGATCTAAGACTATAAGAAGCAACTTTCTTCTTCCACTGTTTGACTACGTCAACGTGGTCATCGTAACTATAAATATAGAAATTCATTTCTTTTTTTCTACTTTTTACGTTGATGACAAATGGAATAACATTAGTCTCTGGATGTAAAAACAATTTTTCATTACCCGGAAATATATGGTTTTTTCCTAAAAATTGAGCTTCATTAAAGTAGTCATTAAATCTAATTTTTTCTTCCTTTTTTAAGTGCGTTCCGTTAAATGTTACAGTAATATCTTTTGAATCAAGCTTTGGATGAAGTGCAAATTTACCTAAAACCCATCCCACAAGTGCACTTGGGGGACACATTGAAAATGTTAAAATTATTCCAATTACTATAACAGCAATAGTCGTCCAAATCATTTCATATCAACTCCTTAATTTAATGAACGGAAGTCAAACAAATAATAAATAGGCATCCCTTAACCACTTCCCCTTCGTACTATCATAGATTAAAATTCATTAGAAATAACCATCCAATCCTTTATTTGTTTCCTCATCCACTTCGAGGTGTGAATTGGATGGGGAAAAAGTGTAGAAGTGGATGATTAAAATACATTTAAATTCATTATGATAGAAGTGTAGGTTATCCACAACTCACATTCATCCAAAATGGTTTGGTGTGTTAATTGATTCACAATTACTCTATTAGGGAGGCGGAGTAGATGAACTTTGCGAAATTAATAGATCATACATTACTCTTACCTGTTTCGAACAAAAAAGAAATCATAAATTTGTGTCAAGAAGCAAAACAATATGGCTTTGCATCTGTATGTGTAAATCCTACATGGGTAAGCCTATCAGCAGAACTTTTGCGAGATTCAGAGGTAAACGTGTGTACGGTTATAGGGTTTCCTTTAGGTGCGAATACTCTAGAAACAAAAGTATTTGAAACGATAAATGCCATTAACAATGGAGCTAATGAAATAGATATAGTAATAAATATCGCGGCATTAAAAGATAAAAACTATGCATATGTAGAAGAAGAAATACGATCAGTTGTGGTTGCTGCCAAAGGAAAGATTCTAGTTAAAGTTATTATAGAGGCATGTCTATTAACTAATGATGAAAAAGTACAAGCATGTAAATTATCTGTCAAAGCTGGTGCAGACTATGTCAAAACTTCAACAGGCTTTTCTCTATCCGGAGCAACTGTTGAAGATGTTGCTAACATGAGAAAAGCAGTTGGACCAAATGTTGGGGTGAAAGCTTCAGGGGGAGTTCGTGACATGGATGATATAAAATCAATGGTTGATGCAGGTGCATCAAGGATAGGAACTAGTTCTGCTATGAAGATTTTGGGATTATATTTAGATACATTCATTCAAACTAACGAAAAAATTAATCAAATACAATGATTTAAGATGGGTATCTAAATGGGGGTTAGTTCCAGATGTGATGACCAAGGGTGGAAGTCCCATCGTTGGCCCACTTGGTGAATAAGTTGCTGAATCTGTTTGGGGAAAAGAATAAATGATTATTGCGGATTTAGATTATGAGACATTTTGACCAAGTCAATTTGACCTCGATTCAGTGGTGCATTATTCAGGCCAGATTTTTTAAATTATTAATTAAACAAAGAAATGCAGGAGAATATCATTTGGAAGAACTAACCTAGTTTCTATCGATTAAATATATTATGGTGTTCTCTTTTCAATTACACCCTTCGCTCTATTTTTATTTAACGGAAGAACACTTTAATCGTCTATTACATCTATGAATCTACTACTTTAATTTAGATGAAAGGGAGGGAGGCATATGGTTTCTCAATTTGAAACTCCATTATTTACTGCCTTGAAAAAACATGCTGAAAAGAGCCCTATTCAATTTCATATACCAGGTCATAAAAGAGGAAATGGTATGGATCCAGAATTCAGAGAGTTTATCGGAGAGAATGCTTTAGCAATTGATTTAATAAACATTAGTCCTTTGGACGATTTGCACCTGCCAAAAGGTATTATCAAACAGGCACAAGACCTAGCTGCCAAAGCCTTTGGGGCAGATTATACTTTCTTTTCTGTTCAGGGGACTAGTGGAGCTATTATGGCGATGATTATGTCCGTGTGCGGTCCTGGGGAAAAGATACTAGTACCGAGAAATGTTCACAAATCTATCATGAGCGCGATTGTGTTCTCCGGAGCTGTACCTATTTTTATTCATCCAGAGGTCGATCCAAACTTTGGTATTTCACATGGTATTACACCGGATTCTATTGAAAGGGCCATAGCCCAACATCCGGATACTAAAGCCGTTCTGGTTATCAATCCAACTTATTATGGAATATCTGGCGATTTGAAAAAGATCGTAGAAATTGCCCATTTGAAGAACATTCCTGTACTAGTAGATGAAGCGCATGGAGCACATATTCATTTTCATAAAGAGTTGCCGCTTTCCGCAATGGAGGCAGGGGCTGATTTGGCAGCAACAAGTGTCCATAAATTAGGCGGCTCGTTAACACAAAGCTCTATATTAAATTTACGAGGAAATCTTGTTTTACCC
The DNA here is from genome assembly GCF_036965085.1 of Bacillus sp. JJ1532. Lineage (NCBI taxonomy): Bacteria > Bacillati > Bacillota > Bacilli > Caryophanales > Bacillaceae > Bacillus > Bacillus sp. JJ1532. Next base: position 17,429 of record NZ_JBALOW010000017.1, on the reverse strand, counting down.
AAGCGTGTACAATCAGTATTAAGTATGTTGACAACTACTTCAACTTCATATTTATTATTATCTTCTCTAGATGTTGCTAGAAAATCCTTAGTTACTGAAGGACAAGCCTTACTCGAGGATACAATTCGAAAAGCAGAGGAAACACGTAGGGAAATCAACAAAATCGAACATCTCTTCTGCATGGGGTATGAAGTATTAGAGTCAAGTGCCGCAGTTGCAATGGATCCAACGAAGCTGCTCATTTTTGTAAAAGAATTAGGATTAACTGGTTATCAAGTAGAAAAATGGCTTCGAGAAAGGTTTAACATTGAAGTTGAATTATCTGATCTTTATAATATTCTTTGTATTGTAACACCAGGTGATTCTGTAGAGGAATTGTCTACACTTGTCTATGCAATGAAGGAGCTTTCAAAGGAGTTTAAAAGTCAGGCTAATCATCTGATCGATAGTTCTGTTCTGCTGCCGAAAATCCCTTCACTAGCATTCACACCACGGGATGCTTTTTATATGGATACGGAAGTCATTCCATTTGATGATTCTGAAGGCAGAATTATCGCTGAATTTATCATGGTATATCCACCGGGGATTCCTATCTTTATTCCAGGTGAAATTATCACGAAAGAAATTTGGAATATACCAGGACAAATATCGAAGCAGGACTTCCTGTTCAAGGTGCAGAAGATGTTGAACTAAAAAAAATACGCGTAATTAAAGAACATTTAGCGATTCAATAAAAAGTGATAAGTGGCAGCGAATAGCACTACAAAATAAGGAGTGGACAACATGAAGCAACAAGAATATCGTTCTCGGATCGTTACATTTATTTTCTTGCCTTTTTGTATTATCATGTAATTCAGAACAAGCAACAAGTCAAAACCCAGTGATAGAAACCGAAGACATGCAGAAAAAAGAACAGATATGTAATGAAGGAATGAGATGGACTCATGATAATCCAATGGCACCTACAGCAGGAAATTGGAGCGCGCTTGAGTTTAAAGACGGGAACACCTATAAGGTGGATGCCCCGCCTGCAGATGATTCAGATGTTACAAAAAAGGAATTAGAAGAACTGGTTAAGATAACAAATGAACGTAAAGAGGAAGATATTGAACTCGTAAAATACTGGGCTAAAACACCAAGCCCAAACACACACTGTTTTGCCATAACAGAGGATTTAATTCAAGCTAAATTAAGGGAGGCACCTATGAAATACGAAATTATATTGTTTGATGTGGATAATACATTGTTAGACTTTAGTATGGCAGAAATAAAAGCACTGCATAATGCTTTTGTAGAGTTTGGATTACCTACCGGGTTGTCGGATTATAAAGCAAGCTACGAAGAGATCAACAGGATACTATGGAGCGAGTTGGAGCAGGGGCTTATCACTATATCTGAACTAGGAGTAGAAAGATTTAGGAGATTGTTCCTTAAACATGATCTTGAAATCAATGCAGAGCTATTCAGCAGTGTTTATCTTAGATTATTGTGCGAGGAAATTCATCTTGTAAATGGAGCTGTAGAATTATGTGAAAATCTTACCGATCATCGGCTAGCTATAATAACCAACGGATTCACGGAAGTGCAGACAGCAAGAATTGGAAGTTCTCCACTTCGTAATACTTTTGAGCAGGTAATTATTTCTGAAGAGACTGGCTTCCAGAAGCCCGAAAAAGGTATTTTCGATTATGCGTTTTCGAAGCTACAGATTACAGAAAAGACTAAGGTGTTGATGGTAGGCGATTCCTTGACCTCTGATATTCAAGGGGGAATTAATTACGGGATTGACACCTGTTGGTTCAATCCGCATCTTAAGGAAAACGATATAGGTATTAAGCCAACGTATGAAATCCGAGAGTTAACAGATCTTATAAAGATTGTAAAGGAAACTAGTCAATGCTCAACGAAAGTTCAAACCAACCACATAGTAACCATATAAAAACTGTGCAATAATCTCCTCATAAGATAGAGAATAGAAGTCTGTAACATGTAGTGCAACCTCTATTCCAAGAAAAAGAGCATGAAAAAAACTGCACCTCCAATTGTTAGATGGTGTCTAACAATTGGGGGGCAGTTCAGAGTAAGGATAAGCGCCCATCTAGAATGTTTATAAAATAACTTGAATGAAGTTTCGTCATTTCACTGTACTACGATGTTGTTCTCTTCAACAAGATATTAATATTAAAAAGACGTCCGGCGCGGTCTGAACGTCTTCTTTGTTTTATTTCCTTATTCATTAATTGTTCCGGTAGTCAACTTAAGGTGTTTCTGAAACCAGCTTAGAATATGTTCCAGTCGAATCACCCGATGCCAGGGGTTTCCAGAACGTGACAGCTCATGGGTATCATTGAGAAAGCGGATCATGCGCACGTTACGTCCCTGAAACTTCAGGGCAGTATAAAATTGTTCACCTTGTTCAATAGGAACTCGAAATTCGAGGGTGCTATGAATGATCAAGAGCGGTGTTCGAACATTGGCCACATACTTGATTGGCGAGCGCTTCATGTACTTTTCCGGAAACACCCAAGGTGGCCCCCCATAATCATCGGCCTTTAAAAATCCGCCATCTGACGTACCAAAGAGACTATACAGATTGCTGATGCCTCTCATCGAAACGGCAGCTTTGAAACGGTGGGTTTGAGTGACGATCCAGTTAGTCATATAACCACCGTAGCTTCCGCCCGCAACACCAAGACGGTTCGGATCGAGCGTTCCCTTCGATAGAACGTAGTCCATTGCCGCCATCAAGTCCATATAATCATGGTTTCCCCAATCGCCTCGGATGGCTGCGACAAATTCTTGTCCGTAGCCCATGCTCCCACGAGGGTTGGTATAAATCACGGCAAAACCTTGTGAAGCTAGCAACTGGAATTCAAGGAAGAAGACATAGCCATACATAATCATCGGTCCACCGTGAATTTCCAGGATCGTAGGAATTAGACTTCGTGCGGGAATCCTCCCAGGCGGATAAAGAATCCAACCTTCGACCTCCGGACCATTCGCCGAACGCGAGGAAAAATGGATCGGCTCGGAAATGGCGAGCAGACTGAGCCAATCTCGGTTCACTCTTGTCAGCCGACGTTTGTTGGTAATCGTTTTCTTAGAGATGTCAGCAACCCAGATGTCATTTGGCAGCGTAGCTGTAGTAATGGCCATAGCCACCTGACGAGTGTCCAGAGTAAAGCTTACATTGTAGATGACTGAATTCCCAGTGGTCATTTGAATTGCTTGATTATCTGGAATGGAAAAGCGCCAAAGTTGAACGGCTCCGGCTTTACTTACACATGTAAAAATGTTTTGACCATCAGGAGCCCAAGTTAAGCTAATCGAAGGCTCTTTATGACCGCGGATGTCCCCAATGGATTTATCACCTATGGGATAGGGGAAGCCGTTAGTCAATTCCCATGGCTCTCCCCCGGATGCAGCAACCATCCAAATGCCTGGGTTCGTATAACCGCCGTATCTCCGATCATGTCCAACATAAGCAATCACTTGTCCATCAGGAGACCATGTCGGATGGTTGGCAGGCCCTTGACTTCGAGTTAACCGGTGAGGTACTCCCCCTGTAGCACCAATCACCCAAATATCATTGACCAAAGCGAGGTCCAAACGTTCTGGTGTCCTGTTACCGGCTACGGCGATGTATTGTCCATCGGGAGACCATGCTGGGGAAGAGTAGTTGTAGTCGCCAAACGTGAGTTGCTGGAATTTACCACGATCAGAACCGACGACAGGGATAGTGAAAAGGTGCCAGTGTTTCCCGACTAAATAACCAGTGGTGTCCAACTTATACTTAAGACGATCAATGACGAGTACATCTTCTGTAAACCGTTGTCTTGGTGTTTGTTTTCGACCAATATCATCTTCCGGGCCTTCCGAGCCAACATGAACTACACAAGCGATGGTTCGGCTGTCTGGAGACCATACAGGAATGCCACTGACATACCGAATACTAGTAAGAGCTTCGGCTTCGCCACCTGTACTGGACATAATCCAAAGCTGGGAATGTCCTCGCCGGGTAGATACGAAAGCAAGCCACTTGCCGTCCGGGGACCAACGGGGAGCAAAATCAAGTCCGGGACCGGAGGTGAATTGTTGTGGGGCGGTTTCTCCGGAGGTGGAAACGATCCAGATGCGGCTGCTATATTTATTGGTATCCCTGTCCATCTTTGTTTCAACATAGACAATGCTCTTACCATCAGGGGAAATTTGCGGATCACTAACGATTTTTAATTCAAACAGATCCTCAGGATTTAACGGCCTCTTCATTTCCAATCATTCCTTTATTTGTTTTGCTATATTCTATTTAATTTTGTATCCGGATAGACCGGGTGATTCTGTGTTCCTTCTGGTCGTTGCTCTTTCTTTACTTGGAATAGGATGGAATTTTGGTCTGATAAGTGGTACAGCTCTAATTGTTGATTCAATAGAACCTTCAACACGTGCCAAAACCCAAGGTATTGCGATAGCAGGAGCTTCTGGTGGTGCCTTGTCGGGAATGGTTGTTGCTGGTCCAAGATACGAAACGTTATCAATTACTGGCGGGATTATGTCCTTAGTAATCATTCCAATCGTGATCTGGTCTCGTGGAAATAAAAAATAAAACCCCCATATGTTTTACGAAATTAACATTTTCATGTTGAACTAATGGGGGCGTTGGTACAAGAACAATTAAGTTATTTTTGTACAACGGCCATATTTTAGTTATTCCATTACAGGGCGCTTTCCTGTAACAAGGGTCAGCACTTATTTTCATTTTAGGGCAATTATTCAGACAACACCTTTAAAGAAAATTGGGTATCTATATTAAAGTTTTGAAAATTATCTTTATTTGAACCAGAATTTAAAGACTTAGAAAAATATGTTCTTGAGCAAGATGTTATATATGTCGGTGGAGGTAACACCAGAAATATGCTTCTTTTGTGGAAGGAATGGGGATTAGATAACGCTTTGAAAAAAGCATATGAAAAAGGAGTTATACTTACTGGACTAAGTGCTGGTTCAATTTGTTGGTTCGAAGAAGGATTAACTGATCCATTAAATGCACCTTTATATAAGATAGATTGTTTAGGCTACTTGAAGGGCAGTAATTGTCCTCATTATGATGGAGAGAATAAAAGGAAGCCCTCATATCACCAACTAATATTAGAAGGAAAAATAAAAGAAGGTTATGCAGTTGATGACGGTGTGGCTCTTCACTTTATTAATGAAACACTAAACATTTCTGTTAGTTCAAGACCAAAAGCAAAGGCATACTCTGTTAAATATGTAGATAGTAAAATTATTGAAACCGAGATTAATACTATTTTTTTAGATGATTTATTAGGGTCCAAATTAAACTAAAAAGAGCGTTTTAATGTAGCTAGTTTGAATTCTACACTATTCAACAATCGGGCCAGATTGTTGAATATGAGTATTGCGAAATTATCATTATTTGAGATGATTGTTATTGAGCTTATGAAGGGGGGATTATTATATTAATTTTATTAGGTCTCTTAATTTCTTTCATTACGGTTATATTATTTTTGATTTTATGTGCTAACATAATAATTTCTTTCATCAAAAAGAAAGCCTTCCCTAAACAATTGCTGATTGCAACGTTGTCAGGGGTTGTTATGGCATCTTCAATCTACATATATAAAGTTTACTTTTTTACATTTAGTGATATTGATAGAGAATTCACCCAAAAAGGACCTGGTCCTATAACATCACCCACTGGGGAATATACGGCCAATGCTTATTATGAACTATATGGTGGTGCAGCAGGCGGTGTTAATGTATGGGTTGAAATTACAAACAATTATGAGAAGAATTAAGTCCAAACTGTTTATTATAGTGATGCAAAAAGTAATTTTTCTATAGAGTGGCTGGATGATGATACCCTATACATTCTAAATGACCAACCTGATTATCCAAATTCGAATAGAAGTATCAAATTAGAAATTGGTAAAGAGATTTATCACGAAAATGGTTTGGCTTGTAAAAGTTTGTTAATGAAAGACGAATATGAGACTTGCTACCAAAACTAATACTCTTACTCCACTAAAGGGGTAGGTTAGTGGAAGAAGAATTGAAAGTTGATAGGAGGTGATACAGTTGAGTAAGAAAGCATTTCATATATATAACCTAATTTTTTTGTTTTTGTTATTTTCATTTAATGTATTAGCCTTATTTGGGGCTGGAATGAGTGGAGGAGGAGTAGATTCCTCTACGTGGTTTGCAACTGGGCTTTCGTATGTCATCTGGGGTATCTTTTATTTCCTTCAATTTGTACGCCCTAACAAAGCATGGCGAATTTCTTGGTTTCTCATTATGGTAATATTTTTATTTTTTTGGGAAACAGGTCTTGGTGTAAAAGTTGGTCTGATGATTGCATAATAATCAGGCGAGTTTGTTGAATAAATTTTTTAATGAAAAAAACTTCAACTAAAGGGTGCTATAGTTTAACAAACAAAGAGTAATAACCATTATCTTGATCTTCCACAATCTGGCGCGATTCTTCAAGAGCGAAGGTTCGCTCATTTTTCGGGAGAAATAATTGAAAAATAAATTTAGTAGATTTAAGCAATTAACTTCAGGGAAAATATACAATTTTACCTTGTAATACGATGTACATCGTATTACAATATCAATATAAAATTTGAGATCAGGTGATGAAATGGACAGGGAAATGTTAAAAGGAAGTATTGATCTTCTTCTGTTATCGCTTATTAACCAGAGGGATCTTTATGGGTATGAAATTACTAAATTACTGAAGCAGCTAAGTGACGATCAATATGAAATGAGTGAAGGGACGCTCTATCCAGCATTAAAACGTCTAGAGAAAAAACAGTTGATTGAGTCCTATTGGTCAGAAACTCCTTCAGGGAGGAGGAAGTATTATAAAATTTCTAATTCAGGAACGAAGGAATTAGAGAAGAAACAAAAGGATTGGAGACTCATTGAGAATTTAGTACATAGAAGCTCGGAGGGTCTTATATGAAATCGAAATTAGAACAATATGTGGAAAACATTGTTCGTCATACAGAGAGTTCTAAGAAAGAAAAAGAGGACCTTTATGACGAACTACTTATCCACCTTCAGATTTCTCGTGATTACTTGATGGAGGAAGAGGGTTTAACACCAGAAAAGGCAGAGGAAAAGGCCATGCAGCTATTTGGACTAGAAGGAGAAATTGGCAGTCAAATTCAACAAGCACTATTTCCTTATCGAAAGGAATTAATGCTTACATTAGCTATTTCTTCCATCCTTTTCACAATTGGAGTTTATCTATCGAGTCTTTTTTTTGAAGGGGATGCTTATATCGGCTGGCTTTGTATTTCTATGAGTTTAAGTACAATGTTGTTACTTCTTCCACTAAATCAACATTTTCATATTAATAGAAAGCTATGGTTAAATGGCTTATTGGTACTCCACACACTTGGACAACTATACGGATGGTTAATCACTAGTCAGTTAGATCAATCAATGACCGTTGTGGGTCTAACTATTTGGGTATGGTTAAACATTGCTCTAAGCATTAGTCTTGTTTATCGAACAACAATCTATGATTATAGTTCGGATGAAAAGTATATCAAGATTTTGCATGGAATGAATATTACTAGTGGAATTATCATTTCAGGGATGTCACTATTTCTAATCGTTGGCGGTCTTATTATGATTGGACAATTTCATTTTATGATGGTCATATTTGCTAGTCCAATTGCTATTTGGGTAGGTATGTATGCGGCACAATTGAAGTTGGTAAAGAAAAATAAACGGATTGCATTTGTAATTGGAATGATACCCATTGCAGCCTGTATCCTCATTTTTTTATGGCTTTATGCCCCAGTACTCTTTTTTAGATAATGCTCTTGATAGTGCTAACAAAGAAAAGAAAGGATTACATAATGCAGAAAAAGAATCTCATTTTTTTATTACTATTTTTGTTTATTTTAACAATAGCTCTTGTGGTTACGGGTGTTTTTTTAAACAAAACAGAAAACGAAAAACAGAATGGGCTTTCCAATCATTATGATGTTTCATCTCAAAATGCAATTGCCTATGTAACCTACAAAGAGGGGAAACCTCAGTTGTTTTTGCATAATGAAGGGGAGTCGATGGATACAGTCGTAGCTGAGTATGATGAGGAAACGATGATTCTAGATCCAACCTTTTCACATGATGGCTCGATATTGGCTTATATAACTACAAATAAAGATAAGGACACAGAACTGATAAGTACGGTCCATTTTTATAATATGGAAAATAGGGCAATAACAGACCTATTCACGGATCCTTCGACTATTACAGAGATTGAATTTAAGCCGGACCATCCGTCTCTTTTATACCTACGAGCTGGAACATTTGAAAATTATTCACCAATTACAGGGAAAAGACCACATAATTTTGATGTATACGAATTTAATCTAAATCAGAAATCACATGAACAAAAGACAAATCTACAACAGTATTCTATTTATTCATTGAACGTTTCATCTAGTGGGGATAGTGTTTACATAGGTAGAGATGATGATTCAGATGTAAAAACAGCAGAAGATTCCTTCCAAGTAAAACAAAGGGTTTTTGAAATTCCTGTAGATCCTCCGGAAGAGATGTCTATTATTTCTGATTCTAAACGTGAAGTTTCTATTTTTAGTTTTACAATCACTCCTGATGGAAAGAAACTAATTTTTCAATCCATTAGTAATCCTCATGATGGAGGCACCTTTGAATACGAATTATATAAATATAATTTAGATACAAAAGAAGAAAAACAGTTAACTTATTTTGGGGAGCATGTGAGTGATCCTGTTGTAAGTTCAGATGGAAGGATTATTTATTTTATGTTAGATAGAAATTTCGCCAAAGGTGATTCTGATTACCATCTATATAAAATGAATATCGATGGAGAACAGGTAGAGGAAATAGAACTTACATTCTCAAATGTTGAATAGAAATATAAAAACTGGTTTGGTACAACTTTAGGTAGGTTGTTTAATGCTTATAGAATTTTTTGGTATCAAGGTTTCTTAAAGTAAGGAGGGCATTTGATTTTCTTAATGAATGGGGCATTTAACTGAATAAGAATCGTAAATTGTATTGGATATTTATGTAATAATTAAATAGGAGATTATTTACTTTTGGGAAGTCTCAATAAATGAAAAATAAAACTCGGATAATTATTACACTTGTATGTAGTTTACTAATTTTTGCTGTTGGTATGTTCAGAATATTTACAGAATCAATTTCTTCAACACCTTTATTTGTAGCATATATTTTCGTAATTGTGGGGTTAATTGGAGTTGTTGCAAACAGTGTAATGCTAAAAAAGTTACAAACCAATTAAACAAACGAGTACTGCGATTCATTTTATGGATCGCTTTTTTCATATTCGACTAACGCACCTTAGAAAAAAGAATTAATTGATTTTAAGATTTGGTTCATATTTTAGTTATTCCAGAATCGGGCGCTTTTCTGAAATAGAAAGCGCCTTTCTTCATGAAAAGGGCCAGATTGTTGAGGAATGTAAATACATATTTATATAGAATGAAATTGAGATTGTGAAGGATTACACCTAAACTAAAGGGCAGTTTCCTTCAATAAGCTAAAAAGATTTAACTAAAAAGTACTGTTATTCTTTCCTCTATTTGGCATAAAATGTGGAAAAAGAACTTGGTGGAAAAATTAGGAGGGGTATTTACATGGAGTGGTGGTTTCTAATCATTATAGGAATTGCTTGGGGATTGTATTACTCAGAAAAGTATAAAAAAAAGAATAAAGATATAAATGAAATTAAAGGCCAAGATTCTCAAGAAAACAATTCAACAATAAACTTGGGTAATTATAATCATTATTTAGAACTTGATGAAATATGTTTGTTTCAGCAAGAAGATGTAGCTTGGTATGGATATACTCCTAATTACAGAGACCAAATGTATTTAAAAACATCTATGGATATGGGCAATGTTAGGTTAAGTCCAATTAGTGAAATATCAGATGGTGAGCCAGATGATATATGGAATGTTAGAGCAGCAGGAACTCTTTATTTAACTAATAAAAAAGTTATTGTTTATGATAAAGGTTTTAGTAATGTATGGACTAAGTTAAGCATTGAAGGGGATTACCCAGAACAGGCTTATGGGTTTCTATTAGAAGATATTACAGATGTTAAACAAATGGAGTTAACGAATGTTGGTTTAAAAGGAATTCTTGTTTCAACGACTCGTGGACCATGTATTTTAGCACCTTCCCATAGAAAATACAATGGAAGAAGGACGCCTATAATGAATGAATATACTTCACTTATAGAATTTGGGGAAAGGCTGATTACTATAAAAGAAACTCCTGAAATTGATAGACTGCAAAAAAAAATTGATGATATAAAGAAGGAAAGGCTTGAAGTGGAAAAAAAGCATAATTTTTAAAACTTAAAATTTGGGGAAACCCATTCTTACGGCAGGAACTTAGAATGGGTTTTTACATTAAAAAGGAATCAATGCTTTTTTCTATTAAGGGTTCGCTGACAAAACGCAGATATTATACATAAAGACAACTATTGTAAAAAGTAGTAACTAATACGGTATTAAGACTATATTTTGGTTATTTGTTATCGGTTTAACTTTTGGATATGAAAAATTTAACTGAAGAACAGCAGATAAGATAGTATTGAGGGTCATCAATAAAGTTTGATCATTTGTAAAAAAGATTGATAATTTAAAACAAAGTTTGATAAAACCCTGTATTAATAGGATTTTTCTTTTGACCCTTAAACTTCAGTTATATTATTCAATTAAAGGGCCAGATTGTGGAGTAAGGGAGGTAATCAGATGGTTCATCTCGAAATTGTAAGTTATGCCAAAACAACACGCCGCAAATGAATATTGACCAAAGGGATTATCTATTAAAAGGGATAAGATTGGAGGGAATAGAAAATGGATGTAAGGACACTTTTGTTACAACAATGGGCAAGCTGCTTAGATAAAGAAGACTGGTTTCCACCACTTGAAAAAGTACTAGAGAATATTACTTTGGAACAGGCAATTTGGAAACCAGTTGAGGGGGCACATTCCATTTGGGAATTAGTTTGTCATTTACTTTTCTTTGAAAAGAGAATTCTGTTACGCTTTCTTGGTGAAACAGCAAATGAACCAAAGGCAGAAAATAATGACGCTACATATCGATTACCAACTGAGACCTTTCAAAATTGGAAGGAAACAAAACAAGAATACTTTTCTGTTCATCGTGAACTTGAAAAAATACTAGCAAAATCAGATCTAGAAGATTTGTATAGACCGATTCCTGATGACAATCCATTAGTGCTTGAACTGAAGAGTTTAGCAATGCACGACGCATATCATATTGGGCAAATTGTATTCCTAAGTAAAATGCAAGGAGCTTGGCCAGGGAAACGCAGCTTCTAAAAAAGCCTTTTTAGCTTTACAGTTATTCCTTTATAGGGCGCTTTTCTGAAATAAGGAAGGCGTCTTTCTTCATGAAAACGGCCATTTAATGGAGGAAGAATATCAAGAAAAATTGAATACTTATGGTAATGCTAGTGTGATGTTTGTGAAAGATTGTACTTAAACTATAGGGGCAGGATAGTTGAATAAGGAAAAACTTTCCTTTTGTCGAAGTAGAATCAAATAGCGACACAAAGGAAGGAAAATAAAATAAGCATGATGAAGAATATTGAACCAGTTATTTCTTTTTCCTAAAAAAGAGAACATAAACAACTATAACCATTGCTAGAAGTGAAATCCACATTGAATCCATACTATCAACTCCAAAATATATTTACACATTAATTACGTTTTATATCAGTGAAAAGTTTCATTATTTTAACAATTGGTAAAGTGGATTTTGTTGCGTAATACGATTTAAATTATGAAGTAGAAACACTTTCATTGTTGAACTAACGCAAAAGGTTAGATGTTCTTCACTATAAGTAGCAGTGGTTACAAGATACTGACATACCATTGATTGAATATAAGAAATCCATTAGAAAATATAAAATACAAATATTATGGGGAGGGTTGCAAATGATTGAGAGAAAGATACATTCATCAAAACGAACGATCTATTACTGGACGAATGAAATAGTTCCTCCACAAGAATTTGCTATTGTTTTTTGTCATGGATTAACAGCAGACCACACCCTTTTCGATAAACAAGTTGAACATCTATCTGCTGAATATAAGTTGATAACTTGGGATGTTCCTTTGCATGGAAAATCAAGACCGTATGAAGATTTCTCTTTCGCAAATGTAAACGAAGAGATGTTAACTATACTCGAACAGGAGAATATAGAAAGAATAGTTTTAGTTGGGCAGTCAGCAGGAGGATATATTGCTCAGTCCTTTATTCATGAATATGGGGACAAGGTAATAGGGTTTATAGGAATAGGCACAACACCTTATGGTAAAAGTTATTATAAAAAATCAGAACTGTTTTGGATAAAACATTATTCTACAATTGCCAGACTGTACCCATTTGGTTATTACTGTAAAGCAGTTGCAAAAGCTATTACAGTAACTGATGAAGCAAGGACAAGTATGTACAAATCATTAGTTAGTTTGGGTAAAAAGGACATGTTGAAGGCGGCTAGTGTAGTTTATGGTGAGTTTTTGAAGATAGATAATGAAGTTCAATTTAATTGCCCAGTTTTGATTACTTATGGAGAATATGACAATACAGGTTATGTTAAAAAATACTGTAATAGCTGGGCTGAAAAGACGGGGTATCCATTGAAAATTATTTCAAGTGCCTCTCATAACGCAAACTATGATAACTCTGAGGAGTTTAATGGACTACTTGTTTCTTTTATTCAATCAATTATATAAATGATCATATGTTTCATATTATATGGCACTTCATAAACAGAAAACAAGAAATTGTGAAGGAATGTACTTAAAGTAACGGGGGCTTTAGTTCAATAACGATATTCAACAATCGGGCGCGATTGTTGTAGATCATCGGTAGAAAATGATCAAACTTTTTTATAAAAATTGTATAGTGCTTCATAAAGAATGAACCCGTTTTGAACAATCCTTTTCAAAACAGGTTCATTTAATTTAACGAAAAATGTGGATTTGCGGGGTGTTATTAATCAATTTTTATTTTAAAGCAACATTGATAATAACTCGCCTAAAACAGATTTTATTGGGAAACTGCGAATTTCTATGATTCTCCCTTCAAGGTTGGCCCCCATAATATCACCTCTTTACCATGGGGATTGTTTGTGATCAGTCGAGAAGGGATAAATTTGAAAAAATGGCTCCCTTCATTATTATAGATCCCCGGATTCTGATGCGTTAGTGGTTAAAATGTGGTCAAGTCGCTCCCGTCGGCTTCTTTAAAATGACTTAACGACCATAAGCACAAATATGGAAATCATCAGCAGTTGTGCCGCTGTCTCTATTGGTACGATCTTTTTCATCAACAGTCCGAACTCTGCGGGCATTTCATTACCCTGGTCTTGACTTTCAGATACGATCTTTATGATCTTTTTCATACGCGGCTCAATCAATCCGTCGATCATGACGACCATGAGCAGCGATAAAAGGAAGGATACATTCAGCCACATTTGAGATAACCCTATCTTAGTTATGGTCATAAGCCAAACCCCGGTTATAATAAGTACGGCTCCGCCAATTTTAGGTATTATGGCAAGCTTGGTCGTTATACCAAAAGCAAAGCGCAGCTGACCGATGGTTCTAGCGGATCTTCGAATGATGGGCATCACGAAAGCTGGACCAATTATGGCAATCGAAGCCAATAGATGTAAAACGAGCAGTAATCCAAACAAACCGATTACCTCCCTTCTCCTCAGTGCACCAGAGTATCGCTTTGATAGGCAAGACCAACCCTTTTTCTTTTAAACGATCCTCCGAGCTCTATATGGTCCAGCATACATTTCGCGACATCGTCATAAGCAACATCCAGCTCTTGAAGTCGGCTGAACAAGTGACGGGCTATATCTGCCTCGGAATATTCCTTGATCATCTCCGGAATCGGAACGGGCAAGGTTTCCGTTGTTAAATGCAGATGAACCGGATCTGGATGCTCTATCGAATCTATCATTGTTCCCGGACACATAATGGACCAATCGAGTTGAGTCTGCTGTAGCCGTTCGAAATTCCGGTTGTGATTTTTATACTCAGGCGGGAAGCCGGGTAAATTGTTGCCGATAAGATCGGTATATGGAATACCCAGCAGTCCGGCTCCTCCCATTATCCATACCCGCCCAGAGAAACTAGGTTGGAATTCACATTGGGTTATAATGTTATCGACGATACGAACAAACTCTTCTCCCTGGCCCGCATGGCCGGCTGCAATAATAGCGGCGTCTTGATGCGCGAGAGCCTCACCGACGCTGACCGGGTCCATAATATCGTCCACTATCACCTTCACATGCTGTGCAGAATGCTCACCTAGTTGATCATAAAGCTTCTCAGAACTTCGCACAAATGCGGTAATTTCATGCCCCATTTTTATCCCTTGCGCCAACACTCTTTTTCCTGTATTCCCAGTCGCTCCAAAAACAATAATTTTCATTGTTCTTTCCTCCTCTTAAATGGCTCCTAATATTTGGTTAACTCAAGCTTAGCATCGTGTTAATATTATGTTAAGAACCCACTTAAAAGTAAGGTACTTACTTAAAAGTAAGCATGACAGAATGGGATGACTTAATTGTTCACGCGGAGTTCGGGAGGACAGGAAATTTCTAAAGACAGATTGGCGACAATCTTACACTATCAGGAGTTTTATTAACTCAAACCCGAAAATTAATTCATAACAGGAGTGCCGACTGTAGGTAAACAAAAGCTGCCCGGTATCCCGTGGCAGCTTTTGTTTTGAGTTGATTGAATTAGTGTACAAGTTCATTGAAACAGCTTTAAGACGCTGATTCTTTATATTTTCGCTTATTATGATTTTCTCCCCAAGCACACATGACTTCTGCTACAGGGATCAATGTTTTGCCGTATTCACTAAGGGAATATTCTACTTTTGGAGGGATGGTAGGGTAGATTGTTCTATCGACTATGCCTTCTCGTTCCAAATCTCGGAGATGTTGTGAAAGCATTTTTTGTGAAACATCAGGTATAAGCTTTTCTAGATCGTTGAATCGCTTATTGGATTCAATCAAATGCCATAAAATCATTGGCTTCCATTTGCCACCTAAAACATGAATGAGTGTCTCAACTGGACATTCACGCTGATGAATCATTGATAAATCATCCCCTTACTTTTAAGTAAGTGCATTATCTAAAGTAAACACTTAACAAAATTTTACAAGAGATATACAAACAAATCAATCAAATGAAACTATAAAGGATAAAAAAGGATTGTAGAAGTGGCTTTCAGGAACAAATATAGATCTGTGCTTTTACGATTACCGAAATTAGTTACATGGTAGAAAATAGTTGGATGTCCATCTTTTTTTGTAACCTTAGCCTGAAGCAGACGTGTTATAGGCTACTCGTGTTGTATCGTATAAGTTTGTGAAAAAATGCACTTAAACTAACGGGTAGCTTGAGTTCAAGAAGGGTGCTGCGGTAATCCTTATTCGGCTAACTGGGCAGTATAGTTGAAGTAGAGGATTTATTTTTAGAGGGTGATGACATGCCTTGTGTACATGAATTTGGGATACTTTATGATTTCGATAAACAAAAAAATTATATTGAGTATGAACCACACAAATATAACTCTATTTCCGTTGATGATGATATTATCAATAGTCTAAATGAAAATTTATCTATAATGAAAACATACTTTCATTCATTTAATCGACAAGAATTGGGGTTAGCCTATTTCGGAATTACAATTATTCCCCCTGAGTCATTATCATTATTTTATGATGTTGTTATATCTTCAGAGTATTATAAGAAGTCTTTTGAACTTAATGAATTGGCTTTGAAAATTTTACAAGCACAGGAGGAAATGAAACACATTATACATTTTGGAATTTGACTTATGCTTCATTCACTAAAGGCAAGAACGGATTGCTGCGGAGATCCTTTTTTCTAATTCGACTAATGGTGCAGTTCAAGGTAGAGAAATATTATGGTGGTGATAAAGTGGAAACAAATATTTTATTTTATAAAATTCAAAAGGGAACAGCTTCAACTGAGGATTATGTAAATTGGTCTTACAGTCTATTAGAAAAAGATATAACTTCACCATCCGTAAATATCCTCTCTTCATTTTCCTTCGATGAGAATATATTTGAAGTCGAAATGTATTTTAAAAGAGCATTAGATGAATTGGCAATAAAGAAGCCAAGCTTTGAAATATGTGCATGTGCCTATATAGGTCTTTTAGCGAATAAAATAATAAAAGCTAATGACCATAAGGAAATTTTCAATTTAGCTTATATGATTTTTCAAGTGGTTGCTATTGAGATAGATTATTCAGATGACCTGTATGGTTGGTTTGAAATTAGTGAATTAATTGATAGGCTTGATTATGACGATAAATCTTTTGTGTTAAATGAAGAGGACGTAATACTAATGATAAAGAATGAGGCTGAAAACTTACTAAGATTAAATCATTAACATTCCTTATGGTGCTAAAGGATGCAAGAGTTCAAGAAGGATTGCTGCGGTAATCTTTTTTTTCTTATTTTACTAACGAAGCAGTATAGTTTAATAAGGATTGGGTATTATTAGGTAACTATTTTCTTGGGTGGTGATTTACAATGAAAAGTTCTCAGGAATTATATGCTTATGAAATAAGTGAAGACTTTAAATTTAGAATTACTCAAGTCGTAATAACACATAGTAAAGATTTGGCTAAGTATTGGACAAGAGATAATGTAGGTTATTCCAATGAGGAAATAGAAAAATTAAAAATACGGGAATTTCCGTTAGATGAAAGAGTTTTTGTTAGAGATTTTGGAGAAACATCTGCTAGAGAAATGATTGAAGAAGCAGTTCAAGATGACAATTTTAGTGGTTTTCCAATCGTTGTTTTTTGGAAAAAAGCTGAAAATGATTATTACGAAAATTGGCATTCACATTTCGAGATTGACGAACCGACCGATTAGTGTGATTTTAAATTACCATGTAAGAATGATATTTTCTTACATTTTCTGTGGTGAAACATGGCTTCATGGGTGGCTAAAGGGTGCATTTCTTAAATAGAGGTGGCTAAGCCAATCATTGACGAACATGAGGCGGAAGAATTCGACTTGCGGATTATTTACGCAATGGAATACGACCATTCGGTAAAGTTAACTGTTTGGGAAGACGGCTTTACTTTTGATATTACTGGCCGTGTTCATTATGTTGAACCTATTACGCATGAGCTGCGGATTGAGGTAAAGCTAGGAGAGTTTGAGCGAGTGACGTTCGATAGTATTATTGGGGTGAAGGTCGTGAATTAGGGGTCATAGCGTCAGACTTACGTTGGTTGGCGTTTTTTCTTATTAAACTACCATGAAAATTAAC
>NZ_JBALOW010000016.1:249521-252835 GCF_036965085.1 Bacillus sp. JJ1532 | reverse complement strand
TTGCCCCGATCAGTCATCATTCGTTCGATCTGGTGCCCATTGAAGGTGAAAATTGCCATGATCGGTCAACAGTCGCTCCATCTGGTGCCCGCTGAAGGGGAGAATTATTATGATCAGTCATCAGTCACTTCATCTGCTGCCCGTAGAAGTGGAAAATTGCCCCGATCGGTCAACAGTCGCATCATCTGATGCCTGCTGCAGGTGAAAATTGCTCAGCTACTTTTTTAAAAATAATAAAGTCTATAATTTGTTTTTTAAGACAGAAAAAAGCCTGAAGAATGACAGGCTTGAAGGATTTATTTATTTTACAGCTAAATATTCATCTGTAATATTTTTTATGATTGTATGAACAGGCAATATTTTCTTAATTTCAGAAACTCTCGCGCCAGCGAATACGAGGCCATTTTCTACGTCCCCGCCTACGGATTTTAATAGTGAATCTAGTGTACAAAAGCGGTAGGAGCAGTTTTTTAAACAATCATGGCATTTATCGATTTTTAATTTTCCGGTTCCTGAAATTAAATCGGTAAACTTGTTCTTAATGGCTCTTCCTTGCAGGCCAACCGTGGTTTTAACTAGGATCGTATCTTCTTTTTGTGCATTCACATATTTTTCTTTAAAGGCTAATGGGGCGTCACATTCCTCACTGGCAACAAACCTTGTACCCATTTGTACCCCGGAAGCTCCCATTTGAATTGCTCTAGCTATATCTTCTCCGGTTAATATTCCACCGGCTGCAATGACTGGAATGTTTACGGCTTCAACTACTTCTGGAAGGATTTCAAATAAAGGACGGTCTGTTCCTAAATGGCCGCCCGCTTCGCATCCTTCAACAACAACAGCAGACGCTCCTAATCTTTCAGAAAGTCTTGCTAGCTTAGCTGTAGAAACAATCGAAATAACTGGAGTTCCACTTTCTTTTCCCCAGGAATACATATCGCGTGAAATTCCTGCACCTGAAATAATAAAATCTACTTTTTCTTCTATTGCAGCCTTCATTTTTTCGGCAAAATCATTCATTGCAAATAATACATTAACGCCAATATAACCTTTTCCAATGATCTTTTCCTTTGCCTTTCTAATATGAAACTTTAGTTCATCTGTTGAAATTCCTGTTCCTGATATAATTCCAATCCCACCTGCGTTTGCAACAGCTGATGCAAGCCCGCTCAGTGAAATGCCAACACCCATACCTCCTTGAAGGATGGGAACTTTCGGTTCCATATGGCCAATTTTTAATTGTGGTAAGTTCAAAGTATAACCCCATTTCAATTGTTTAGGAATGATTTGGTTCATGCTTTATTAAAGTATCATGGTTATTATTAAAAAGCTGTGATTAATATTACTAGGTACTAATAGTTACTATTAATTTTTTGATTAATTTGTAAAAAATTAATCATTTTATTCCTATGGAGATACTTATTTTTTATAAAAAGTATGGTATATTCAATATCGGGAAAAACAAAAGTAGAACCCATTTTTATGTTTTTATTAATTTTGAAAGTGTTATGGAGCTGAGAATATATGTTGCATCAATTTTCAAGAAATGAGCTTGCTATCGGTAAAGAAGGGTTAGACATCATGAAGAACAGCACGGTTGCTGTTCTTGGGGTAGGCGGAGTAGGAACCTTCGCTGCAGAAGCGTTAGCCCGGTCAGGTGTTGGGCGTTTAGTATTGGTTGATAAAGATGATGTTGATATAACAAATGTAAATCGTCAGATCATTGCCTTGCTTTCTACTGTAGGACAGCCAAAGGTTGATCTAATGAAAGAGCGGATCAAAGATATTAATCCAGAATGTGAAGTAATCGCTCTGAAAATGTTTTATACAGAGGAAACGTACGAGCAGTTTTTCGAGTATGGTCTTGATTTTGTCATCGATGCATCTGATACCATTTCTTATAAGATTCATCTAATGAAGGAATGCTTAAAAAGAAATATCCCTATGATTTCAAGCATGGGGGCTGCTAATAAGATGGATCCAACCCGTTTTCAAATTGCTGATATTTCTAAAACCCATACAGATCCAATTGCCAAGGTTATTCGTACTCGCTTGAGAAAAGAAGGAATTCGTAAAGGAATCCCAGTTGTATTTTCAGATGAAAGTCCGATCGTCATCCGTGAAGATGTCAGAAAGGAAGTTGGTAAAAATGATGCTACTATCCGAAAAGCAAAAATGCCGCCTTCCTCCAATGCATTTGTCCCATCTGTAGCTGGATTAGTTATGGCTAGCTATGTTGTCAGACAACTTCTGATAAATATTCAAGTGAATCGTGTGAAAGACGAGAATAAATAATTTAAAAGTACAGTTTATGTTTAACGGGTTCAGTCTCTAGAAGTGCATAACACCAATTCACAACTGAATTCGCACAACAATTCGCATATGTTTTAACAAAAAATTAACAACAGAAAATACAGTCAATTTGGTATAAGTAGTTTAGGTTTGAAATAGAAAATGAGCTTGGAAATAGTATTCCAAGCTCGGTTATTCTATATTGCTTCGCTAATTCTTTAACCAAAATTTAATATCCCTGAATTTCTTTTATGCTTCCTCCCCCTATAAAGGCGTGTCCCATTTTCAGTTTTGCAACGGTCTTAAATCCATATTTTTGATAGACTTTTTCTATTTTTTCGTTAATAGGAAACACCCAAAGGTTTTCTAGCTCCTTCTTAGCAACTTCTGCTTGAATATAATGAATCAATTCACCGATTAATCCTCGTCCCCTGTATTCCTCTAGAGTTGCAACACTTTCCATCCGTGCCTGATTATCATTGATAAAAATACAAGCTGTTGCACAGGCAATTCCATCATACCGAAGTAAATAATGTATAAAACTAGGATGATTAAATTCTACCTCAAAAGCCTTTTCCCTAACTGCTTTGCCTCCAAATTCTGTAATACTGCATTCAATATTTAATGCTTCGGAATAATTCATTTTTGTAACCAATTCAATAGAAATTTCATTGCGTTTTTCCTTTTCCAAAACCTTTTGTTCCCACATTTGAACAGGACTGATTAATTCTTCGAATCCGAAATGATTCAATTTTAGTTGGTTAACTAATTCTTGTTGAGCATCTAAGTTATAAATATAAAATCTAGGTATGATTTTTCTAGAATCATAAAAATTTTTTACTTCATCAATTATTAACTTTGGATTATCAATAGCATCACTAATATGAGCGTGATTTGCATCATAATAATTTGGTTGACTTTCATTGCAAAAAATTGAACCCCAGGACGTTTCTATTCGTTTTGTAAAGGTCTCAAGATATGCAAAATCAAGTAAAAAAACGTCTTTTAAATTTATCATATTT
>NZ_JBALOW010000016.1:88142-249406 GCF_036965085.1 Bacillus sp. JJ1532 | reverse complement strand
AAAAAAATTACTCTAATTTAATTGAGTGATTTGAATTGAAATAAATTTATCAACTTTAACACATATTTCGTAGACTGTCTGTTGTCCAACAGATTGTTGTTAATTACAGTGTGAATTATAATGCTAATTTGACTGCTAAAATGCATAAACCCTTATATATCAACAAATAAAAAGAATCCAATTCATATGCGAATTGGATTCCCAATTATACTGCTATTTATTGTTTTGCACCTCTCAACCGAACCCATTAGCTTATGTTGGGCTTTTTTATTGGTTGAATAGCCCATTTTTCTAAAAATTAGTAAAAAGCATTGACTAATTAATTCGTACCAGTGTATTATTTGACTAGTACACCGGAACACTCATACAGGAGGGGAACTATGTTAGCATTTAAAGGCTTAATCATAAAAGAAATTAAATTGACTAAAAGCTGGTTTATGGTAGGGATTGGGATATTATTTTTTTCTTTCATTGCAGGTATAGGGTTAATGCATTACTTTGAAGAGTCTGTTATTTTTCCTATCATTTCTATCATGATTGTGGTTGGCCATGTTTTTTATTTGCCAGCATACTTAATAAATTCACTTAATATCGAAGGTCATTCACAACTTTGGCTGCACAATCCTAATCATGGTGCAAAGCTTTTCCTTGCTAAGCTTTCAGCAGGAACGGTTTATTTTCTTATTTCGTTTTCAATTGCCTTACTTATTGCAGATTGGCAAGTAAATCATTCCACCTATGCAGAAAGCTTTAATCAATTTGCTGGAGAACCTTTGCCTAATCTTAGCTTTATTGGATTGGCCCTTGCTTTAAGCTCGATTTATTTAGGCATATGGGTGTTATTTTACTGGTCCTTATATCACTCAATAAAAGGAGTTCCATCACTTAAGCCATTTCGTTGGCCAATCCTAATCGGGATATGGGTTGTTTTATCTGCAGCTAGTAATTATATTCAAAACCTCCCTTTTTATAAAAAGTTTATAAATATAGGTGTTATCCAGTTAGCTCCAATGAAAACCTTAAAGTTTGAAGCGGAAAAAACCTCTGCATCAGCAGGATTAGTAGATACGGCTGAAATATCAATTATGAACGGAATTATGTATACAGCTGTAGCCGTCATCGTTTTCCTCATCGCAGTTTGGCTATTAGAACGGAAAGTGGAGGTGTAGTGTATTGGGAGAAGAATTCCAAGCATCGAAGCCAATATATATGCAAATCGTTGATAAAATAAATCAGCAAATCATTAGAGGGGAGTTATTGCCTGGAAATAAGCTTCCCTCTGTCCGTGAAATGGCGATACAAACAGGTGTGAATCCAAATACAATTCAACGATCCTATAGTGAGTTAGAAAGGATGGAAATTGTGGAGACGAAACGCGGGCAAGGAACATTTGTAACTGAAAATACAAATCTAATAAAGGAATTAAAAGGCAAACTGCAAATGGATATTATTGAAGCCTTCTTTACTAATATGAAAGAGCTTGGCTTTTCAGAAGAAGAAATGGTTTCCGGCTTAGAGTTTTTTATAAAGGGAAGGCTGGGTGATTAGGATGATTGAATTTCAGCATGTAACGAAAAAGTATGGACGTGAACTTGGGTTAGACGATGTTTCCTTTAAGCTTGAAAGCGGGAAAATATATGGCTTGCTTGGTCCTAACGGAAGCGGCAAATCTACAACATTGAAGATGATTGCCGGTCTTGTCCTCCCATCTGCTGGGAAGGTAATTGTGAATGGGCAAGCATCTGATCGAAGAGTTGCGGGAAGTGTAGCTTATTTGTCGGAACTTGATATGTTCTACCCGTCTTTTAAGGTAAAGGATATGATCAATTTTTATGCTACACAGTTTGCAGATTTTCGAATGGAACGGGCGGAAGAATTACTTCAATTTATGAACTTGGATCCGAATAAAAAAATTAAGCAGTTGTCAAAAGGAAACCGCGGCCGTTTAAAGCTTGTTCTTGTTTTAGCAAGGGAAGCATCTGTATTGCTGTTAGATGAACCTTTTTCTGGCCTTGATCCAATGGTAAGGGATTCAATCGTAAAGGGATTGCTCTCTTATATTGATTTTGAAAACCAAATCGTGATTATCGCTACACATGAAATTGATGAAATTGAGCCTTTACTTGATGAAGTGCTTGCTATTCAAAATGGGAAAATAATCGCCCGTCATCATGTAGAGGAATTGAGAGAAACTGAAGGTCTTTCCATCATTGAATGGATGAAAAAGACATTTTCGGATGGGAGGGAAAATAATTGAAAGCCATTGTGGAAATTCAAAACGTAACAAAAACCATTAAAGGCAGAACAATCATTGATTCTTTGAGCTTTAATGTTAATAAAGGAGAAGTGTTTGGTTTTCTTGGACCAAACGGTGCTGGAAAGACGACCACCATTCGGATGATAGTAGGGTTAATTGGGATGACATCTGGTGATATCAAAATCCTTGGCCAGAGTATTAAAACAGATTTTGAAAAAGCCATTACTCATGTAGGTGCCATTGTTGAGAACCCTGAAATGTATAAATTTATGAGCGGGTATCAGAACCTTGTTCATTATGCAAGAATGTCTAAGGGAGTAACGAAAGAAAAAATAAATGAGACTGTTGAGCTTGTCGGTCTGACAGATAGAATCCATGACAAGGTAAAAACTTATTCTCTCGGGATGAGACAAAGATTAGGACTCGCACAATGCCTTCTCCATGATCCAAAGGTATTGATTCTTGATGAGCCGACCAATGGATTAGACCCGGCCGGAATAAGGGAGATCAGGGATCATCTAAGAATGCTTGCCAGGGAAAGGGATATGGCAGTTATCGTATCAAGCCACCTTTTATCTGAAATGGAAATGATGTGTGACCGTATCGGCATTATCCAAAAAGGAAAGCTCATTGATGTACAGCTTATGAGCGATTTTGTCCAAGGTAATGAAAAGGTTTATGAGATTGAAGTCGATGAAAAGGAGAAAGCAAGTTTTGTAATAAGGGAGTTATACTCTGATCTACAGGTGCAGCTGATTGAAAATGGCATCGCGGTTCCGTTAAAAAGAGAGGCTGTTCCAGTTATAGTAAAAGAGCTCGTTAATAATGGAATACAAATTTATGGAATTAAAGAGATGACAAAAACACTAGAAGATCGATTCCTAGAAGTGACTTCCAAGGAGGTGACGGAGCATGTTTAGACTAATCCAAAATGAATGGATGAAAATATTTAAGCGACCTGGGACGTATGTCATGATTGGAATTCTCCTTTTAGTCACAACGATAGCTGGCGGCTTTATTAAATATCAGGAAACGAAAGGGTCTGTTCCGGATAACACAGAATGGAAAAGAGGACTACAAGTTCAGAATGACAGTTATAAAAAGCAGTTAGAAGAAATGGGTGGTTCTGCACCTAGAGAAATGAAGGATCATTATGAAAGAGAAATAGCAATCAATACGTATCGAATTGACCATGATATTTCTCCAAATGAAGATTATTCGATATGGGGATTTGTTAATGATGCTTCACAGACAATCGAATTTGTTGGATTATTTACAATCATTATTGCAGCAGGAATTGTCGCTAGTGAATTTAATTGGGGAACCATTAAGCTGTTATTAATTCGGCCGATAAAAAGAGGAAAGATTTTACTGGCAAAGTATTTAACAGTTTTGATATTCGGTTTATTTATGCTTCTTCTATTGTTCGTTTACTCAGCAGGTCTAGGAGCGATTCTATTCGGATTGCCCGAACATCCTACCCCTTATTTAAACTATTTTAACGGGAAAGTGACCGAACAAAGCATGCTTGCTCATTTAATTTCTTATTACGGTCTTAAATCTATCAATATGCTGATGCTTGCTACGATGGCCTTTATGATTTCAGCAGCATTTAGAAATAATTCCCTAGCGATTGGACTATCATTATTCCTTTTATTCATGGGAGGACAGGTGACTAGACTGATTTCATTGAAATATGAGTGGGCGAAATATTTATTATTTGCAAACACAGATTTACTGCAATATTTTGAAGGATCTCCAATGGTTGAAGGAATGACATTAGGCTTCTCTGTCATCATGTTAGTTTTATATTTCGCATTATTTCAAGCAGTGGCTTTCTACGTATTTAAGAAAAGGGATGTAGCAGCTTAAAGTATATAGGAGGTTATCTTATGCAAATAATAAATTCTCTTATTACTGCAATTTTACAAGTATTGCTTCTATCAATCATCCCCTTTATTTGGTGGTTGATTTTTGGCAGGAAAGAAACAAGTTTTATTAGATGGGTAGGTTTTAAAAAGCCTATTATTCATAACAAAAGGAAATATGTGATTACATTTATAGCTACAATAATATTTTTATCCATTCCGTCATTTATTATTATCCCCTATTTTGTTGACCAATCAGTTTTGGCAACAGCCCAATTTTCTGGAAAGGGCATCGATGCATTAATTCCAGCTTTAATCTATGCTTTTTTACAGACGGGATTATCAGAGGAAGTTTTTTTTAGAGGATTTTTAATGAAAAGATTAGTTCACAAATTTGGATTACAAGTAGGAAATGGAGTACAAAGTTTATTATTT
This sequence comes from Bacillus sp. JJ1532, assembly GCF_036965085.1. Taxonomy (NCBI): domain Bacteria; kingdom Bacillati; phylum Bacillota; class Bacilli; order Caryophanales; family Bacillaceae; genus Bacillus; species Bacillus sp. JJ1532. Next base: position 244,846 of record NZ_JBALOW010000016.1, on the reverse strand, counting down.
GGGCTTCTGCATGGGATTTTGCTTTTTTCTTACGCAGGTTTTTGGGGGGCAGTTATTATCACACTCATTACAGGAATAGCTGGTTGGTTAATGGGGTGGTTAAATGAGAAGCAATCAGAGGGCTCTATTGTGTCAAGCTGGCTGCTTCATGGCTGTGCAAACACGTTAGCATCCATCATAGTTATGTTTTAAATTTTTTAGGGTAAAAAGGACGATAGATAAAAAAAGATGAAATCAAAAAAATAGCTGATTTCATCTTTTTTTTACTTTTGGAGATTAGAGTAAATGACAGATATAGCCTGCTCAAATTTGCCCGTTTTCTTTGGCTGGTAATAAACTTTATTTTTTATATTATTAGGAAGGTATTGCTGCTTAATCCAGCCACCTTCATAATCGTGGGGATATTTATAATCAATGCCTCTGCCAAGTTCTTTTGCCCCTTTGTAATGGGCATCCTTAAGATGATCTGGAACTTCCCCGCTAATGCCATGCCTAATGTCGGCAAGAGCCGCATCGATAGCCATTATCGCTGAGTTTGATTTCGGTGATAAGCATAATTCAATAACTGCATTGGCAAGTGGTATTCTCCCTTCTGGAAAACCAACTCTTTCCGCGGTTTCAATCGCCGCCAACGTTCTTGCACCGGCTTGAGGAGAAGCAAGTCCGATATCTTCATAGGCGATTACTAGTAATCGTCTGCTAATGCTTTGTAAATCCCCTGCTTCAATTAATCTTCCTAAATAGTGCAAAGCGGCATTGACATCGCTTCCCCGGATCGATTTCTGAAATGCAGAGAGAACATCGTAATGAGCATCCCCATCTTTATCATGAGTTAAGCTTTTTCGCTGCATGCATTCTTCAGCTGCCGCTAAATCAATTTGGATGATGTTTTCGCTATTAGGTTCAGTTGATAAAACAGCCAGCTCTAAAGCATTTAACGAGCTTCTTACATCTCCGTTTGAGGCAGTTGAGAAATGCGTAAGTGCCTCTTCTGTTACCTGAACATGTTTTTCTCCTAATCCTCGCTCCTTATCCTCGATTGCTCGGAGCAAGGCCTCTTTAATATTTTCAACTGATAAAGGCTTCAGTTCAAAAATTTGACAGCGGCTGCGGATCGCTGGATTAATGGCATGGTAAGGATTGCTTGTCGTTGCACCAATTAGTGTAATCATCCCATTTTCTAAAAAAGGGAGAAGGAAATCTTGCTTCCCTTTATCTAACCTGTGTACTTCGTCAAGGAGCAGTATCACTTTTCCGGACATTTTTGCCTCGGCAGCAACGATTTCCATATCTTTTTTATTATTCGTAACAGCATTTAAGTTCCGAAAAGCGAAACGGGTGCTTCCGGCAATTGCACTGGCAATGGATGTTTTGCCTATTCCAGGAGGTCCGTATAAAATCATCGAGCTCAGCTGTTTAGCTTTCACCATTCGATTAATAATTTTTCCTTCTGCTACAAGATGCTCTTGCCCAATGATTTCTTCGATCGTCCGCGGTCTCATTCGGAATGCTAATGGCTTTATATTCAATTTCATCACTCCAAAACTTCTTATACATTCACGAAGGTAGAATATTATTAAACATACCATAATAATAAGTTTCACAAAATGATTATCACTTTTAAATATGCTATAATAACAAAAGTCTATCTAAATACTGAGAATAAGTTTTACTAATGGGGAGAAATGGACAGGTGGGTATGATAAAAAGGGGTCAAATAGGGCCTAGATTCATTGTTTTTATTGTAGGTTTGCTCATAATGACTCTTGGCGTCGTGATGTTAATTCTCGCTGATTTAGGCGCTACTCCATGGGATGTTTTACATGTAGGATTATATTACAAGTTAGGGCTGACCATTGGCACATGGACCATAATTGTTGGAATCGCAATTTTAGCTGCATCTTCAGTTATATTAAGGGAGTTCCCAAAAGTGGGTGCTTTATTAAATATGGTTTTATTTGGTTTGTTTATGGATTTTCATTTAATGCTTCCATTTATGCAAACTCCATCTTCACTTGTAGGAAAAATCATTATGTTTATAAGCGGAATAGTTATTTGCTGTTACGGAATGGGCATTTATATTTCAGCACAATTTGGAGCAGGTCCAAGAGATAGTCTTATGATTGCGTTAACTTCAAAAACAGGCTGGAAAGTGGCCCATATTAGACTTTGTATGGAAATTATTGTGCTATTAATCGGTTGGCTGCTCGGAGGACCTGTTTTTTGGGGAACGGTTATTATCGGAATTTCGATTGGGCCGATCGCAGGTATTGCTTTGCCCCAATGCCAAAAATTGACGGATCGATTTTTAGATAAAATGAAAGCAAAAGAAGCAATACCAGTTTTAAATGAAAAAGATAGAGGTGTAAATCAATGAAAATATCGACAAAAGGTCGTTACGGTTTAACTATTATGATGGAATTAGCTAAGAAGTATGGAGAAGGCCCGATTTCTTTAAAATCAATTGCACAAACGAATGATCTTTCTGAGCACTATTTGGAGCAGCTCATTGCTCCTTTAAGGAATGCCGGCTTAGTGAAGAGTATCCGTGGAGCGTATGGCGGTTATATTTTAGGAGATCTGCCTGCTAATATAACGTCAGGTGACATTATACGTGTCTTGGAAGGTCCAATCAGTCCTGTAGAAGGGATTGAAGACGAGGAGCCAGCGAAGAAACACCTTTGGATGAGAATACGTGATGCAGTGAAAGATGTGCTGGATAATACAACACTTGAAGATCTAGCTAATTATAAAGATGATGGAGATACGGACGGCTATATGTTTTATATTTAAGAGAAAAATGTAACTGTAGATTAAATATTTGCGAAAGCGGCAGATTTATTTGCGAAAGCAACGGATATATCCCAGAAGACGCGGATTAAGCTAAAGAGTATAAAATTAAGAAGGTGAAAAATTTGGAGCGGATTTACGTTGATCATGCAGCAACTTCTCCGATGCACCCAAAGGTGATTGATAAAATGATGGAGGTTATGAATGCTGAATTTGGCAATCCTTCCAGTATTCATTCTTTTGGCCGAGGTGCCCGCCATATTATCGATGAGGCTCGGGAAGAAATAGCGAAAAGTATCGGGGCAAAAGCGAATGAAATCATTTTTACGAGCGGAGGAACAGAAGCGGATAACAATGCAATTTTTGGCGTTGCCCATTCTAGTCAGCATAAAGGAAAACATATTATTACAACCCAAATTGAGCATCACGCTGTCCTTCATACTTGCGAGCAACTGAAGAATCTTGGGTTTGAAATTACTTACTTGCCAGTTGATCAAGAGGGGAGAATTTCTTTAGCGGATCTCGAGAAAGCCTTAAGAGATGATACAATTCTTGTAACGATTATGTACGGCAATAATGAGGTTGGAACGATACAGCCAATAAAGGAAATTGGCCAAATCTTAAAAGAACATCCTGCGATATTTCATACAGATGCAGTTCAGGCATACGGTCTTGAAAAAATCAATGTCAAGGAATGCGGAATTGATTTAATGTCCGTTTCGGCACATAAGATGAATGGACCAAAAGGGATTGGATTCTTATATGCAAATACAGATATTAAACTTGCACCACGGCTTTTTGGCGGTGAGCAGGAAAGAAAAAGACGAGCTGGTACTGAAAATGTGCCGTCCATTGCCGGATTTTTGGAGGCTGTACGCATCTCTCAGCAGGAGATGGAAACGAAGAAGGAAGAATACCTGAAGTTTAAGTCTGCTTTTATGAAAAAGCTCTTAGATCAACATATAGAGTTTATACAAAACGGATCGCTTGATTTTTCTTTGCCTCATGTTTTAAACTTAAGCTTTCCCGGAACGAATGTTGAAGCAATGCTTGTGAATCTTGATTTAGCTGGCATTGGTGCATCTAGCGGCTCGGCCTGTACAGCAGGCTCGATCGATCCATCACATGTTCTAGTGGCCATGTTTGGCAAGGATGATCCGCGCATTCAAAATTCCATTCGTTTTAGTTTTGGCCTATTCAATACTTTGGAACAAATTGAAAAGGTTGCGGAAGAAACAGGCAGAATCGTTAAGCGATTAACAACATAGAAACTTTGTATAGAAGCGTGGTGAAGTTACATGAAAAAAGAGCCTAAAGATACAAGGGTAGTTATTGGGATGTCAGGCGGTGTAGACTCATCAGTTGCAGCCCTATTGTTAAAACAACAAGGGTATGATGTCATTGGGATTTTTATGAAAAACTGGGATGACACAGATGCAAACGGTGTTTGTACAGCAACTGAGGATTATAATGATGTCATTCGCGTCTGCAATCAAATTGGGATACCTTATTATGCTGTTAACTTTGAAAAGCAATATTGGGATAAGGTATTTACCTATTTTCTAGATGAGTATAAAGCTGGCCGGACTCCGAACCCTGATGTCATGTGCAATAAAGAAATTAAATTTAAAGCTTTTCTTGAGCATGCTATGAAGCTCGGTGCTGATTACTTGGCGACAGGACATTATGCGAGAGTCGATTTCCGCGATGGAGAATATAAAATGCTTCGAGGCATTGATGAGAATAAGGATCAAACGTATTTCCTAAACCAGCTTGGACAGGCACAGCTAGAAAAAGTCATGTTCCCGATTGGCGATATTGAAAAGTCTAAGGTCAGGGAAATTGCTATTGAGGCAAATCTTGCTACAGCGACAAAGAAGGATAGTACAGGAATATGCTTTATTGGCGAACGAAATTTCAAGGAATTCCTTGGAGGTTATTTACCAGCTCAGCCTGGCAATATGGAAACCTTCGATGGCAAAGTAGTGGGAAAACATGATGGTCTGATGTATTATACAATTGGCCAGCGGCATGGATTAGGTATCGGTGGAGCGGGTGAACCTTGGTTTGCAATTGGAAAGGACTTGAAGAGAAATGTTCTGATTGTCGGTCAAGGCTTCCACAATGAAAAGCTCTATTCTCACTCTATTACAGCCGTAAACATTGGTTGGGTATCGGACAAAGACAAGCCAAAAACTTTTAAATGTACAGCTAAATTTAGATACCGTCAGCCTGATAACGATGTAACTGTTGAGCTGCTCGGGGATGACAAAGTAAGAGTCATTTTTGATGAACCGATTAGAGCGATAACTCCTGGACAGGCAGTAGTTTTTTATCATGGAGATGAGTGCCTAGGCGGCGGAACGATTGATGAAGTATTCAAAGACGGACAGCGACTTGATTATGTCGGATAAATTAGTTTAATGATGATGTAAGGGCTCTTTCGGTTCTGTTAAAACAGAGTCGATGAGCCCTTTTTTCTCGTTTGAAACTTTAAAGAATATGCTATACTTCTAAATGGAACGGAGTGAATTTAATATGGATAAAAACCAATTAGGTATTCAATATATGGAAGAAGGAAAATGGGAAGAGGCGGCAACTGTATTTATGGAAGCCATTGAAGAAAATCCTTCAGACCCGACCTCTTATATTAATTTTGGCAATGTCTTATCCGTTGTAGGTGAAACGGAAAAAGCATTAAAGTTTTATGAAAAAGCAATTAAGTTGGATGAAAATGCGGCTGCAGCCTATTATAGTGCAGGAAACTTGCAATACGATCTTCAAAATTTTCAGGAAGCAAAGAATATGTTTGAAACTGCGATGAAAAAGGGAATGGAATCCGGTGATAATTATTTTATGCTTGGATTATCTTTAATAGCGATGGAACAAGGAAAATTAGCCTTGCCCTATTTACAAAGAAGCACAGAATTAAATGAAAATGATGCTGAAGCATTGTTTCAATATGGCTTATGCTTGGCTCAAGAAAACTTTATCGATGAATCTATTATTCAGCTTAAGAAATGTATTCAAATCGATCCGAACCATTCAGATGCTTATTATAATCTTGGTGTCGCATATGGATTCAAGGAAGAGGAAGAACAAGCACTGCATTATTTCGAAAAAGCACTAGAAATTCAGCCAGACCATCTATTGGCAGGATACGGCAAAAAGTTAATTGAAAAAGGAACGGCTCAATAGGAAATTGAAGTATGGGGGAAAGGAGGCAGAGCGATGGATAAGCAGGAGTTGCAGGGGACTTTAGATTTATTTTCGGAACAGGAAAAGAAGTATATGAAAGGCAGGCATCTTGTAACCATTTTTCATAATGAACAAAATTTATATACGGTTTTACGGATTCGAGTGGACGAAACGAATCATCATTATGAAGATAAAGAAGCAGTTATTACAGGATATTTTCCGAAAATGCATGAGCAGGAAACATATATTTTTTACGGAGATTTGAAAGAACACCCTAAATTTGGAGTTCAGCTTCATGCTAGCCATTATCGCAAAGATATCCCTCAGACTAAACAGGGCGTTGTTAATTACCTTTCCAGTGAATTATTTAAAGGCATCGGTAAAAAAACAGCCGAAAATATCGTTGGAATATTGGGAGAAAATGCAATAACTAGAATTCTAAATGAACCGTCCCTTCTTGATGGAATCCCAAAACTGCCTCCTGAAAAAGCGAAGTCCTTATACGATACACTCATGCAGCATCAAGGCATTGAGCAGGCCATGATTGCTTTAAATCAATATGGATTTGGTCCTCAGATATCCATGAGGATCTACCAAGTCTATAAAGAGATGACGATCGAAACAATCCAGAAAAACCCTTATCAGCTCGTTGAGGATATCGAGGGAATTGGATTTGGCAGGGCAGACGAGCTTGGATATAAGCTCGGAATATCGGGCAATCACCCAGCAAGAATTAGAGCAGCTTGCCTTTACATATTAGAAATGGAAAGCATGCAGGCTGGGCATGTATACGTAGAAGCAAGGGATCTTCTTCAAAGCACGCAAAGACTTTTAGAGGAAAATAAGCGAGATGAAATTGAATTCAATGATATTTCCAAAGAAGTTATAAAGCTTCAAGAAGAGGGGAAAATCATGGTCGAGGAGCAAAGGCTGTATTTGCCTTCCCTTTATTTTTCTGAAAAAGGACTTGTTACAAATATTAAACGATTATTGAAGCAAACTCAATATCATGAACAATTCCCGGAATCTGAGTTTCTTCTGGCTCTTGGAAAATTAGAAGAACGTCTAAAGGTTCAATATGCGCCGACACAGAAAGAGGCAATCCAAACGGCGCTTATGTCTCCGATGCTAATACTAACGGGTGGCCCAGGTACAGGAAAAACAACAGTTATTAAAGGAATTGTTGAATTATATGCGGAACTGCATGGTTGTTCATTAGATCCTAAAGATTACAAGAAGGAGGAGCCCTTCCCATTTCTCTTAGCAGCACCAACAGGAAGGGCAGCTAAGAGAATGGCGGAATCCACAGGCTTGCCTGCAGTCACTATTCACAGACTGCTTGGGTGGAATGGAACAGAGGGATTCGATCGTGGTGAAGAAAATTTATTGGAGGGTAAAATCTTAATCGTGGATGAAACCTCCATGGTTGATATTTGGCTAGCCAATCAGCTCTTCAAGGCCCTTCCGGAAAATTTGCAAGTGATCTTAGTTGGGGATGAGGATCAGCTTCCATCAGTGGGACCGGGCCAGGTTCTAAAGGATTTGCTGCAGTCTGAGAGAATTCCTACTGTTCGGTTAACTGACATATACCGTCAAGCTGAAGGATCTTCGATAATCGAGCTTGCCCATGAAATGAAAAAGGGAAAGCTTTCGATGAATGTGACCGCACAGCAAGCCGACAGATCATTTTTTCAATGCAGTCCAGGGCAAATCGCAACTGTCGTAGAAAAAGTTGTTTTAAATGCTAAGAAAAAGGGATATACAGCAAAGGATATTCAGGTTTTAGCACCGATGTACAGGGGTCCAGCTGGAATTGATAAGCTGAATGAAATTCTTCAGGAGATTTTCAATCCGAATCCTGACGGAAGTCGAAAAGAGCTTGCGTTTGGGGATGTTAAATACCGTATAGGCGATAAAGTTCTCCAGCTTGTCAATCAGCCTGAAAGTCATGTTTTTAACGGGGATATGGGTGAAATCATTTCTATTTTCTATGCAAAGGAAAATACGGAAAAACAGGATATGATTATTGTGTCTTTTGATGGAACAGAAGTAACTTATACACGTCAAGACTTAAATCAAATTACCCTTGCCTATTGCTGTTCTGTCCACAAATCACAGGGAAGTGAGTTTCCGATTGTGATTTTGCCTGTTGTGAAAAGCTATTATCGTATGCTGCGAAGAAATTTATTGTATACGGCTATTACCCGCAGTAAACAATTTCTCATATTATGTGGTGAAGAAGAAGCATTTAGATTAGGAGTTGAAAGAACAGATGAGCTCTCGAGGCTTACTACTCTAACTGAAAGGCTGCAGGAGACCATTTTGGACTCGTTTGCAGTTGATAAATCTGAAGCTGATGATGAATTTCCAACTTATGAAGTGCTAATGAAGGTAGATCCATTAATAGGAATGGAAAATATCACGCCGTATGATTTTATGGAAACCGAAAGAAGCTAAGGGAAGAGCAGTATAAAAGACTGTTCTTTCCTTAGCTTTTTATTTTGTTCAAGGAGGTATTATGATGGGCAAATGGAATGAGGAAGCAGCTCCGAATAATAATATGACAGCGGTAGAAATTAAATCGTCTAAGCTTGCGATAGGTAAACAGGAAGTGGAATTTTCTGAAGAGCTTTCCGATGCTGGGGAACGAAATGAAAGGTTTAATAAGCCAAGGTATAACAAGAAATAACAAATTTTCATATATGATTTTACTGGGGAGATTGGTAAGTGATTCACCTTATTTTTAGATGAAAGAAAACGCAAACTATAAATGTTCCGGAAGGGTGGGACATCTTTTGCGGACATTTTCACTATTAAAAGGACTCCCAGTTATAGAAATAGAAAGTGGAACAAAAATTGGGGAAGTTTTTGATATAAGCATTTCAAGTGGTGGGGTCGTTACAGGCTTAATTGTTCGAAAGGGCGCTTTCTTCAAAAAATCTCTTTTACTTGAGGTGAAGAATGTTTCATCATTTGGATGGGATGGAGTCATGGTTGAATCCGAGCAGGTTCTTGAGCCGATAAAGAAATTGGATGAATACACCTTTGATAGCCAAAACCGGCTAATTGGGAAAATGATGATGACAAGAGAAGGGGAACGGCTAGGGTTATTAGAGGATGTATATTTTCAAGAAGAAGTGGGGACAATTGTAGGGTACGAACTATCGGATGGCTTTTTTTCAGATATGCTGGAAGGAAAACGCGTGGTAAAAACCGAGACTCCCCCTGCAATTGGAAAGGACGCTATCATTGTTAACGTTAAAGAGTGAGGTGTCTGCTCCATGTTAAAATGTCCTAATTGCCAAAGTAAAGATATTGGAAAAATTGGAATCAGTCAATATTATTGCTGGGGCTGCTTTATTGAGCTAACCATATCTAATGGTGTAATTAATACCCATCAGGTTGAGGAAGATGGAACATTGAGTTCGCTTGATGATTTATTTGAAGAAGAAGAACGCCGATATCTTTCCTAAATGATGCTGACCCATCGTTGCAAACTAACTGTTTAACAAAATAAACAATATATTGTAACGAGGTGATTGGATTGAAAAAAATGATAACTACAGCCATGGCATTCGGTGCTGGAATGGCTGCCTATAATCTTGTTCAAAGAAACAACCTAATGTCACAGCGTCAAATGAAAAAGCTGCAGAGAAGAATTACCAGACTATTTTAACTTGAGAGAGGCTAACACTTTATCGTGTTAGCCTCTTTTTTAGATGAATAATTTACACAATTTGCACGAAAAATAAAAAAAAATTAAGGAGGGAGAACGTGGATATTCGGTTAAAATGGTATTACCGCTTGGGCTTTCTCCTTCTTCTATTTATTGTATTATTTGTTTTTTTGAAACTAAGGGAGTTATGGCTGCCCATCCTAAAAGTTACATTTGCTGTGCTGCTCCCTTTCATTATTGCAGCTTTTATATCCTATTTGCTTCATCCAATTGTAGAAAAACTTAATAATAGCGGTCTTCATAAAGGGCTTGCTGTTTTCGGCATTTATATATTATTTTTCGGAGGGATTGGTTTGGCCCTTTATAAAGGGATACCAGCCTTCATACACCAATTAGAAGATTTATCTGAAAATGCGCCACAATTTGCGAATCAGTATCGAGGTTGGATTGATATAATCCAGGAGAAAACCTCATCATGGCCTGAGGGTATTCAAGCTAGAATTGATGAAGGGATTCTCGCAATGGAATCTTCTTTAGATAAAATGCTTTCGAAAAGTGTGAATATCCTAATAAATATATTAAATTATTCTATAATCATTGCCCTTATTCCGTTTATATCATTTTATATGATCAAGGATTATGATTTAATGAAACGGACCGTGTGGTATTTAACACCTAGAAAGTGGAGGCAGGAAGGCATATTATTTTTGCGGGATATCGATAAGTCCCTTGGAGGCTATATAAGGGGACAGATCATTGTCTGTGTGGCAATTGGAGCCATTTCTGCACTGCTCTTTTGGTTCGTTGGAATGAAATATCCTTTACTGCTTGGTTTAATAATTGGATTAACAAATGTTATCCCCTATTTCGGTGCATTTGTCGGCGCTATCCCAGCAGTCATTATTGCTTTCGCTATATCAATTAAAATGGTGATCATTTCGGTTATTATTGTTTTTGTCCTGCAATTTCTCGAAGGAAACATATTATCACCTTTGATTGTCGGAAAAAGTTTAGATATGCACCCGTTAGTCATTATGTTTGCCCTTTTAGCTGGTGGAGAAGCAGGCGGTGTCATCGGCTTAATCATAGCTGTACCGGTTTTAGCTGTCATAAAAGTAAGTCTTGTTCATGCTAGATCGCATTTTATTAAAGGACCTAACTCAAAATTTTCACGTTCATGAAGGAAATGTTGACAAACATGATTTTAAATCGTTATAATTCAGACTATATTAGAAAAGTGAAGCTAGAAAATACAATGAAGGAACGAGTATGTTATAGACCATCTAAAGAAAGGGAATTCCTTGGCTGGAAGAATTCCTAGATGAAGGATAACAGAATGCTAATCCCGAGTGCAGCTAATACCTGCCGTTTATTCCGCGTTAAGGATCTGAGAGATGAAGGTTATTGATTGACTGCCTTCTGAATCAGGGTGGTACCACGAGCAAGCTCTCGTCCCTGTATAGGGATGAGGGCTTTTTTGCGTATAAAAATACTTGGGTAATAGCAAAAAGAGAGAGTCGCCGATATATTTGCAAGGTTGCCGATATATCAAGAAAGTCGCTGATATATCAATACTAAACATAATTTTTAGGAGGAATAATCATGAAACAATTATCAGGTTCTGACATTCGCCGTCTATTTTTAGAGTTTTTCAAGGAAAAAGGCCACTCTATTGAACCGAGTGCTCCCTTAGTGCCGCATGAAGATCCATCTTTGCTTTGGATTAATAGCGGAGTTGCTACGTTGAAGAAATATTTTGATGGCCGTGTTATTCCGGAAAATCCAAGAATTACAAATGCCCAAAAATCCATTCGTACGAATGATATTGAAAACGTTGGAAAAACAGCTCGCCATCATACTTTTTTTGAAATGCTTGGGAATTTCTCGATTGGTGACTATTTTAAAGAGGAAGCAATCGAATGGGCATGGGAATTTCTTACCGATGAAAAGTGGATTGGCTTTGAAGCGGAAAAATTATCTGTCACAATCCATCCAGAAGATGATGAAGCATTTGATATTTGGAGAAAGCAAATTGGTGTTCCAGAAGAAAGAATCATTCGTTTAGAAGGAAACTTCTGGGATATTGGTGAGGGTCCAAGCGGTCCGAATACAGAAATCTTTTATGATCGTGGACCTGAGTATGGGGATGACCTAAATGATCCTGAATTATACCCAGGCGGAGAAAATGAAAGATATCTCGAGGTTTGGAATCTTGTTTTTTCAGAATTTAACCATAATCCAGATGGAACGTATACCCCGCTTCCAAAGAAAAATATTGATACTGGGATGGGGCTTGAACGGATGGCATCCGTTGTTCAAAATGTCCGAACAAACTTTGATACAGACCTTTTCATGCCAATCATCCGAGGAACAGAAGAAATCTCTGGTGTGAAATATGGAGAAAATATAGAAACTGACGTTGCATTTAAAGTAATTGCCGATCATATTCGGACTGTTGCATTTGCAGTCGGAGATGGGGCGCTCCCATCAAACGAAGGCCGTGGGTATGTTTTAAGACGCTTGCTGCGCAGAGCGGTCCGTTATGCGAAACAAATCAATATCAATCGTCCATTTATGTTTGAGCTAGTCCCAGTGGTTGGGGAGATTATGCAGGATTTCTACCCGCAAGTAAAAGAAAAAGAAGAATTTATCCAAAAAGTAATTAAAAATGAAGAGGAACGTTTCCATGAAACCCTTCATGAAGGACTGACGATTTTATCAGCCGTTATTAAAAAGGAAAAAGAAAAAGGAAGCGATCTGATCCAGGGCGAGGATGTATTCCGTTTATACGATACGTATGGGTTCCCTGTTGAGTTAACAGAGGAATATGCTGAAGAAGAAGACATGAAGGTTGATCATGATGGTTTTGAGCTAGAAATGAACCGCCAGCGTGAACGTGCTAGAGCAGCGAGACAAGATGTTGATTCCATGCAGGTTCAAGGTGGAGTATTAGGAGAAATAAAGGTTGAAAGTCAATTTACTGGCTATGATAACCTTGAGGCGGATTCCCAAGTGGTAGCAATCGTTAAGGATGGGCAGCTGATTAATGAAGCGCATTTAGGCGAAGAAGTACAGCTTATTTTAGATATTACGCCTTTCTATGCGGAGAGCGGCGGTCAAATTGCTGACAGCGGAATTTTAGAAGCAGAAGGTTTAAAAGTTGTGATTAAAGATGTTCAAAAGGCACCAAATGGCCAAAATCTTCATAAAGCAATCGTTGAAACAGGAACGTTGAAATTAAATGATCGTGTGCATGCAAGCGTGGATGAAGCATCACGTTCAAAGATCATTAAGAATCATACAGCAACCCATTTGCTTCATCAGGCGTTAAAAGATGTTCTTGGAAATCATGTTAACCAAGCAGGTTCATTAGTAGAGCCTGACCGTTTGCGCTTTGACTTCTCACACTTCGGGCAGATCACTGCTGAAGAGCTCGAGAAAATTGAAAACATTGTGAATGAAAAAATTTGGCGCAGTCTGGAATTAGAAATTGATTATAAAGACATTGAAGAGGCTAAAGCAATGGGAGCTATGGCGCTATTCGGTGAAAAGTACGGCAAGATTGTCCGAGTTGTTCAAGTCGGTGATTATAGTCTTGAACTTTGCGGGGGATGCCATGTTCCGAACACATCTGTAATTGGTCTATTCAAAATCCAATCAGAAAGCGGGATTGGAGCTGGCACGCGCAGGATTGAGGCTGTAACGGGTGAAGCAGCATACCAATTATTAAATGATCAAATAAGTATATTAAAGGAAGCTGCAAATAAATTAAAAGCCAATCCGAAAGATTTAGCTGGAAGAATTGAGGGGTTATTAACCGAAATGAAACAGCTGCAAAGAGAAAATGAATCATTGGCAGCGAAATTGGGCAACATTGAAGCTGGAAGCCTTGTGTCGAAAGCTAAAGAGATTAATGGAGTAACTGTATTAGCTGCTAAAGTTGCAGCATCTGACATGAATAACCTGCGGAATATGGCAGACGACTTAAAGAATAAGCTTGGTTCCGCTATTGTTGTACTAGGCAGTGTTAATGATGATAAAGTTAATTTAATTGCCGGTGTGACAAAGGATTTAATTGAAAAAGGATACCAGGCGGGAAAAATTATTAAAGAAGTGGCTACTCGCTGCGGAGGTGGAGGCGGTGGCCGTCCAGATATGGCACAAGCAGGCGGTAAAGATCCAGAAAAGCTTGAAAGTGCATTGAATTTTGTTGAAGAATGGGTTAAAACCTTTTGATATATACACAAAGTAGTGTAAAATGAAGGTAACCTGTCGAAAATGTTCAATATATGGATATAATTAGGGATTTTAATTAAAATAATGAACCTAATAATCGAACTTAAACAATGATTTGTGTATAAAGAAAAGTTCTTTCATTAGAGCTTTCCATCAAAAAAGCGAGGTGTAAGAAATGAGCTCATTTGATAATACGATGAGATTCAATTTTCCTGAAGAGCCCATGGAACATGATGTTAACCAGGTGCTTTTGCAAGTGTATGAAGCTCTTCAAGATAAAGGTTATAACCCTATTAACCAAATCGTTGGTTATTTGCTGTCGGGGGATCCTGCTTACATTCCCCGCCATAAGGATGCGCGCAATATTATTCGCAAACTCGAACGTGACGAAATCATTGAAGAGTTAGTCAAATCATATTTAAAACAGCAGCGAAAGGGATAATATATGCGGACAATGGGATTGGATGTCGGCTCAAAAACGGTCGGCATTGCGCTTAGTGATGCACTAGGCTGGACTGCTCAAGGCTTAGAAACTTTAAAAATAAATGAAGAGAAAAATGAGTTTGGTTTCGAGCAGATTGGTAAGATTATTAATGAGAATGAAGTTAGTAAAATTGTTGTCGGCTTGCCGAAGAATATGAATGGGACGATCGGGCCGCGTGGAGAAGCAAGCCAATTTTACGCTTCTGAACTAGAAAAACGATTTGGCTTGCCTGTCGTACTATGGGACGAGCGACTGACAACAATGGCAGCTGAAAGAGTTCTTCTAGAGGCGGATGTCAGCAGAAAAAAGCGTAAAAAGGTCATTGATAAAATGGCAGCCGTCATGATTTTACAAGGCTATATAGATAGTCAAAATACGATGAGGTGAACAGAATGAACCATGGAGAAAACAATATTACTATAGTAGATGAAGAAGGAAACGAGCAGCTATGTGAAGTGTTATTTACATTTGATTCTGAGGAATTTGGAAAGTCTTACGTCCTTTACTACCCAATTGGCGCAGATGATAATGATGATGAAGAAATTGATATTCACGCTTCAGCTTTTACCCCAAGTGAAGATAATCAAGACGGCGAATTAATGCCGATAGAAACGGACGAAGAGTGGGATTTAATTGAGGAAATGCTTAATACATTCCTTGAAGAAGAAGAAGAAAAAGAAGGTAAATAAAAGTAAAGCTGGCCATTGGCCAGCTTTTTTGCGTTCTATGGTTTTTTTTATTTGTGGCTAATCCTAAGGGACAGCCAATTAAATTGCATACGAAAAAGGTCGAATTGTACAAGTATATTTGGATTTATGTATTTTATTGCGACTATAAAAAGAAAATATAGTATAATAAGCCGAGTATAAGAATCACGTGATTTAATTTAGTTTACGCTTTCTCAGGAGGAGGGGATGTCTATGACGAAAGAAGAGAAAAAGGAGAAAAAGGATATCATCCGTCAAAAAATGATTGAACGCCAAAGCGAAGCGAAATTGGTAAGAAAAATTGTTTTTATCATCTCAATAATTTTAATCATAGTGGTTGGCGCAGTTGCTGGCGGGGGGTATTTTTATATAAAATCAGCCTTAGAACCTGTAAGCCCGGATAGTAATAAAGAGAAGAAGTTAGAAATTCCAATCGGCTCATCGACAACAAGCATCGGTAAAATTCTTGAAAGCAATGGAATCATCAAGGATGCCCGTGTATTCAAGTATTATGTTAAATTAAAAAACGAGACTGGTTTTATGGCCGGTGAATATAGCTTAAAGCCATCTATGACGATTCCTGAAATAATTGGAAGTTTAAAAACAGGAAAAGTGGTTGAAGAAGTAGTGTTTAAAGTGACAATACCTGAAGGAAAGCAGCTCAAACAAATTGCAGGTATTATAGCGGAGAAAACAAATAGGAATGCTGATGAAGTATTACAAAAGCTAAACGACCAAGATTTTATTAAATCCATGATGGCTAAATATCCAGATGTATTAACGGATGATATATTAAATGCAGATATTATATATCCATTAGAGGGTTATTTATTTCCAGCTACCTATCCTTTTTATAAAGAAGATCCAACTATAGAGGAAATTATTGGAGTTATGCTTGATAAGACAGCCTCTGTATTAATGGAATACCGTTCGGAGATGGAAGCTCAAAATCTTTCTGTCCACCAATTATTGACAATGGCGTCTTTAATTGAGGAAGAGGCTACTGAAAAAGTAGATAGAAATCAAATTGCAAGTGTCTTCTACAACAGAATGGAAACAGGAATGCCATTGCAAACAGATCCAACTGTCCTTTATGCACAAGGTGAACATAAGGATAGGGTGCTATATAAGGATTTAGAGGTAGATTCACCTTATAATACGTATAAATATCCGGGGCTAACGCCAGGACCAATTGCAAATGCTGGCGTCATTTCAATTGAGGCAGCATTAGCACCAGCCGAATCAGATTTCTTATATTTCCTGGCAACTTCGACTGGAGAAGTGCTGTTTTCGAAAACATTAGATGAGCATAATAGGAAAAAGGCACAGCATATTACGAATAAATAATTTTACGCGCCCGAACAGGGCGCCTCTCTCATTTACTTGGAAAAACATGAATATTAGCTTTCCCTTATCATTTATGTTAAAATAGTACAAGTGTTTTAATAGGCTCTAAAGTAGCGTAAATCACAGCTAAGAAGGATTTGGGTAAATAGCCGGTAAATCCTTAATGGTTGTGAACGCTATTTTTTTCTGTTAATAGAGCAAAACTTTTACATTGAGGTGATGGCAGCTTGAAAGCCGATAAGCTGCATGCATATATAGAAGGAATTATTCCTGCAAGGCCTAAGCTTTTAGAAGAAATGGAGCAGTATGCGAAAGAAAATGAAGTTCCAATTATGGAACTAGCCGGAATTGAGGCATTACTGCAGCTTCTTCGCATCCAAAAGCCAAACTCGATTTTGGAAGTCGGTACAGCCATAGGCTACTCAGCTCTTCGAATGGCTTATGCATTGCCTTCCTGTGAAATTGTTACGATTGAAAGAGATGCTGAGCGGTACCTGCTTGCAGAGAAATATATACTAGAGGCAGGAAAAGAAACTCAGATCCACTTGGTTAAAGGTGATGCTCTTGAAGTGGAATCGATCATTAAAGAGCATGGACCATTTGATGCAATTTTCATTGATGCGGCAAAGGGGCAATATAGGAAGTTTTTTGAAATATACTCTCCGTATTTAAGTAAAGATGGGATGATTATAACAGACAATGTTCTATTTAAAGGGCTTGTTTGTGAGACCGAAATTGAGAATAAACGTATTCGATCTCTAGTAAAGAAAATTAATGACTTTAACATATGGTTAATGAATCATCCTGAATACTATACGGTCATTCTGCCAGTAGGCGATGGGGTTGCAATTACTAAAATGAGGTGAGAGATGATGGAAAGGCCGGAATTATTAGTCACACCGAAAAGTGTGGAAGATATTATCCCTTTGGCTGAGGCGGGGGCAGATGCTTTTGTAATTGGAGAGCAGCGCTATGGATTACGCTTGGCTGGTGAATTTTTAAAAGATGATGTAAGGAAAGCCATTGAGCTTGCCCATGAAAAAGGAAAAAAAGTTTATGTAGCGATGAATGCACTTTTTCATAATGAAAAAGTGGACGATCTTCCTGAATATATAAAGTTTTTACAGGATGCGAAGGCTGATGCGATTCTTTTTGGAGATCCAGCAGTCCTCATGGCTGCAAGAGAAGCAGCGCCAAATATGAAGCTGCACTGGAGCACTGAAACAACAGGCACTAACTGGTATACATGTAATTATTGGGGCAGAAAGGGATCGAAACGTGCTGTTTTGGCCCGAGAAATAAACATGGACGCCATCATTGAAATTAAGGAGCATGCTGAGGTAGAGATTGAAGTACAAGTACATGGCATGACAGCCATGTTCCATTCAAAGCGTTCTCTCCTTGGCAATTATTATGAGTACCAAGGAAAAGTAATGGAAATTGAAAACCGTAAACATGAGCATAATATGTTTCTTCATGATAAGGAACGGGAAAATAAATACCCTATTTTCGAGGATGAAAATGGCACACATATTATGAGTCCAAATGATATTTGTATAATCGATGAGCTGCAAGAAATGATTGAGGCAGGGGTCGATTCTTTTAAAATCGATGGCATCCTGAAGAGTTCAGAATATATTCTTGAAGTAACAAAGCTATATAGAAAAGCGATTGATCTATGTGTGGAAGATGCTGATCAATACGATGATATTAAAGATGATCTATTAAATGCCATTGAAGAAATTCAGCCTGCTAATCGACCATTAGATACAGGGTTTTTCTTTAAGGAAACGGTATATTAATACTTTATTCAGCAGGTGTTTACTACTTCTAAAGTGGCGAATAAATGCAATAAGAGTAACTTATTCAGCGGGGCGAATCCTTGCTGAATAAAGTTAAGCCTCCGGCGGATGCCTCGATTTTTCAAATGAAACTTTTCGAGCAAGCTCGTGAGTATAGGGCGCAAATACGCCAAGGCGCAGTTGATTAAACTTGAAAGGGGAGCTGTATAATGGCAGCAGTGAAAGATAAAATTTCACAGATGGTGAACGGCAAACGGGTGATTGTGAAAAAACCTGAATTGCTCGCACCAGCTGGTAACTTAGAAAAACTGAAAATTGCCGTTCATTATGGCGCTGATGCAGTATTTATCGGCGGACAGGAATACGGCTTACGTTCAAATGCAGATAATTTTACATTTGAAGAGATGAAGGAAGGCGTTGAATTCGCCAAGAAATATGGAGCGAAAATTTATGTCACAACGAATATTTTCGCACATAATGAGAATATTGATGGACTGGAAGATTATATGAAAGGCTTAAGTGAAGCCGGAGTTGCAGGGATTATAGTGGCGGACCCTCTCATTATTGAAACGTGCCGCAGAGTTGCACCGGAAATTGAAGTTCACTTAAGTACTCAGCAATCCTTATCGAACTGGAAGGCTGTTCAGTTCTGGAAAGAAGAAGGATTAGAGCGTGTCGTTCTTGCCCGTGAAACGAGTGCGGAAGAAATTCGTGAAATGAAGGAAAAGGTAGACATCGAGATTGAGACCTTTGTCCATGGCGCTATGTGTATTGCTTATTCAGGCCGATGCACACTAAGCAATCATATGACAGCTCGTGATTCAAACCGTGGAGGATGCTGCCAATCATGCCGCTGGGACTATGATCTGTATAAATTAGAAGGCGAAAATGAAGTTTCATTCTTTAATGAAGGCGATGCCCCTTTTGCGATGAGTCCAAAGGATTTAAATTTAATTCAATCTATTCCCCAAATGATCGAGCTTGGTATCGACAGCTTGAAAGTTGAAGGTCGAATGAAATCTATTCATTATGTGGCTACTGTCGTAAGTGTATACCGTAAAGTAATAGATGCGTATTGTGCTGATCCTGAAAACTTCAAAATTAAGCAGGAATGGCTTGATGAATTGGCTAAGTGTGCAAATCGTGAAACTGCTCCAGCATTTTTTGAGGGAATTCCTGGGTATAAGGAGCAAATGTTTGGAAATCATAGCAAAAAGACGAATTCTGATTTCGTTGGCTTAGTTTTAGACTATAATCCTGAGACGCAAATCGTTACATTGCAGCAGCGCAATCATTTCAAGCCAGGCCAAGAAGTCGAGTTTTTTGGTCCTGAAATTGAAAGTTTCACTCATGTGATCGATAAAGTTTGGGATGAAAAAGGAAATGAGCTTGATGCTGCCCGTCATCCGATGCAAATTGTGCAGTTTAAGCTAAATAAGCCGGTTTACCCTCACAACATGATGCGAAAGGAGATTTAATCACCATGACTCGCAAACCAGTTGTTATCGGTGTTGCCGGCGGCTCTGGCTCCGGAAAAACAAGTGTAGCAAAATCTATTTATGACCGCTTTCATGGACACTCTATCTTAATGCTGGAACAGGATTATTATTATAAAGACCAAGCACATTTACCTTTTGAAGAACGTCTAAAAACAAATTATGATCACCCGCTTGCGTTTGATAATGATTTACTGATCGAGCATATTGAAAGACTATTGCAATATGAGTCCATTCAAAAGCCTGTTTACGATTATGCCATTCATAGCAGATCTGAAATGATTATTGAAGTAGAGCCTAAGGATGTTATTATTCTAGAAGGCATTCTTGTTTTAGAAGATGAGCGGCTGAGGAATTTAATGGATATAAAACTTTTTGTCGATACGGATGCTGATTTACGTATAATCCGCCGTTTGTTCAGAGATATTAAAGAACGCGGACGAACAATGGATTCAGTCATTGATCAATATATCAACGTTGTCAGGCCGATGCATAATCAATTTATTGAGCCGACAAAACGGTACGCGGATATTATCATTCCTGAGGGCGGACATAATCATGTCGCTATTGATTTAATGGTAACAAAAATTCAAACAATTCTTGAACAAAAGTCTTTTTTGTGACACAATAGCATAGAAAATAAAATAAGGTCCCTTTAATGGACAAACCTGTGCGCGCCCTAAAAAGGTCGCGCTCCTATATTAATTAGCAAGATAGGCTGCAAAGCCATTTATACAAGTACATTGCACAGCAGTATCTTGCAAAAATGCACCTTAAGCCAAGAAATTGGCATGGGTGCTTACATAAAATACAGAAAGAACACAATTCTACAAGGGTTGTGAAAAATTGAAGGAGTGAAGGTTTTGGCAATTGAAAAGGTTTTCCCTATGACACAAGCTGGAAAAGAAAAGCTTGAACAGGAATTGGAGTATTTGAAATCTGTTAAGCGTAAAGAGGTTGTTGAACGCATTAAAATAGCACGCAGCTTCGGAGATTTATCTGAGAACTCTGAATATGATTCAGCGAAAGAAGAGCAAGCTTTCGTTGAAGGTCGAATTACAACGATTGAAAATATGATTCGTAATGCAAAGATCATTTCTGAAAGTGAAATGACCGCAGATGCCGTGTCATTGGGCAGCTCAGTTACATTTATTGAGCTTCCAGATGGTGAGGAAGAAACGTATACGATTGTCGGCAGTGCTGAGGCAGACCCATTTGATGGCAAAATCTCAAATGATTCTCCAATTGCCAAAAGTCTGCTCGGGAAAAAGGTTGGAGATGAAGTGAAAGTACAAACTCCTGGTGGAGACATGGATGTACGAATTGTATCAATTAAGTAAAAAAATAGTTTGAAAAGAAGAAACCTCGTCAAAACTTTTGACGAGGTGTTTTATTATGTGGAGAAGAAGAGCGATAGGGTGGCTTTGTATTTGTTTACTGATGTTTTCTGTTTTGCTCGGCAGATTAATCCAGTTACAATTGGTGTCGACAGAAAACTTCACAAAAAGGCAAATCAATCTGCTTGAAGCAAGTGTAAGTCAAAGGTCACAGGAAATGGTGCTTGACACAGGAAGGGGAAATTTTCTCTACAAGGACGGAAGCTCCATTACACATAAAAGTCTGCCAGTCCTCATTTTGTTTCCCTTTTTAAAAAAAATGGATTGGGAATTGGAGAAGGTTGCTGAAATTATGGGTGTATCTGAATATGGCCTCCGCTATGCAGTGGAAAAGGCAAAGGTACCCTTTGCGTATGGAGATCCAAAGCCAATCCTTTTAACAGAGGGGCAAATGGAAAAAATAAACAGCTTAAAAATTCCTGGTGTATTTGCAGTGGAGAAGAAATACCATTTAACGGATAATCCTGCAGAACATTTAATTGGCATCACTGGTGAGAATGAAGAATTATTGCGAAAGCGATATCCAGACAAAGAGCTTTCTTCAACTACTATGATTGGCTTAACAGGAATGGAAAAAAGCTTCGATGAATTTCTATTGCCAGACGGGAAATCCAAGCTTGTTTTTCACGTTGATGCGACTGGTGGCCCTCTGTTTGGAATTAACGTTAAATATGTTGAGCCGGCGAATCCATTTTACCCGGTAAATATAAGGACAACAATCGATCCAAATTTACAGGCCATGGCTGAGAAGCTTGCAGATCAGCATGGGGTAAAAAAAGGTGGTATTATTCTGTTGGATATAGAATCAAACTCGGTTGCTGCTATGGTCTCAAGGCCATCACTTAATCGAAAGGACCCCTTCAATCAATCAGCTGGCGGAGCAGAAAATGTACTACTCAAACAGCAGATAATGGGTTCTGTATTTAAGACAGTTATTGCAGCAGCTGCCATTGATCATGATCTTACGAAAACCTCTCGAACTTTTGACTGCAGCAAGAAAATTAACGGAGAACCAGATTTGCAATTTCAATATGGCATGCTTGATTTTACAAATAGCTTTGCAAGAAGCTGTAATAATACGTTTGCCACTTTAGCAAAGGAATTAAAGGATATTGATCCAAATATCATTGAAGACTATGCAAAAAAACTAAGCTTAACAGGGTCTGTAGGATGGACTGGAGATATTTATCATTTCCATGACTTCAAACAGCTGCAGGAGGAAGACAAGGGTAGAATATTCCTTACTGAGGATGAGAAGAAGGATATAAATTATGTTGGTCTCACAGGTATAGGACAGCATGAGGTGAGAGGAACACCTCTAGCCGTTGCAAATATGATGGCAACGATTGCAAGAGGCGGTGGAAAAGAAATGGTGAGGGTAGCATCAAAGGTTGAATATAAGAATCAAACAACTTTATTAGATTTTAAGAAACAAAAACTAGATGGAGAGACAATCTCCCCTTATACAGCCATGAAACTGCAAAAGCTCCTAAGGGAAGTTGTCGTGAATGAGAACGGTACTGGAAGATGGTTTCAAAATCTTCCATACGAGGTAGCGGGGAAATCGGGTACCGGTGAGACCGGCAGAATTGATGGAGATAAGCCTCTTTATAATAAATGGTTTGCCGGCTATTTTCCTTACAATAAGCCTAAATATGCCCTTGTAACAGTTAATTTAGGCGTGACTGCAGATACGGGTGGTGTCAATGCTTTATTCGCAGACCTCGTGAAAGAGATCTATGACTATGATCACAATAAAAATATAAATGATTAGTCTCTGTTTTAATCAATTGATTTATGGTAAAGTGAAACTTTCCTTTACCTAAATCCGTCTCTTTAAGAGGAAAAGACAACAATCAGGCATTGTTTAGATCACATATATGGACAAAGCAGTAGTTTCATGGTTGAATGTTAATGTAATTTTTTTTAAGCTTTGCTTCATTCAATTGATATGAAACGAAGAAAAGCAAAGGGGGAGGAGATTTTTTGAAAGGAAAATATAGCTCACCAAGCCGGGAATCCCGCTCAAATATCCGTGGAAAAAGAAGGAAAACAAATTTAATCTTAAATTTGTTAATTGGCTTCGTTATTTTATTAATTATTGTCGTATCCGCAACAATTTTTCTAGGGGGAAGCGCTGAAGAAACGGCTGAAAAGCAGTCAGGAAATAAGGTGACAGATTCAGGTAAGGAAAATCAATCACCGGAAGATAATCCTGCTGACTCAGAAGACGAAACCCCCGTTAAAGGTGAAAATAATTCGTCTCAAGGAGATTCATCTAAACTAGAAGAAGAGACAGTTGATACGGATAAAGAGTCTGATAGCCAGCCTGAGAAAAAGGAAATTGCTCCTGCAAATGAAGAGGAAGCGGTTGTTACTACTGGCGGCGAAGAAGAAAATGTAAAAAAGACGATTGTAAATCCTAGCTGGCAGCCAATTGGAACATCTCAATCAGGTGAACACACATCTGTTTATGATGCTGATTCAGTTGATTGGGCAGAAATGCTGCAAGCTTTATCATATGCTGCAGGGGTAGAACAGGATAATATGACTGTTTGGTTTTTAGGGAATAATGGACATAATAGATCGGTTGGCACCATTTCATCAAAAGACCAACAAAAAAAGTACCGCGTTTATATTCAATGGGTTGATGGCCAAGGTTGGAAACCTGAGAAAGTGGAAGAACTTGACAAAATAGAAAACTAATAAATTTAATCAAATGAGGGGGCAATGAGCCTTCCTCATTTTTTTGCTTTAAAATGAACGACTGCTGAATAAAATGTTTTTCCATTTTCGTCCATATTCATCTGGTGTGATACATGATGTACATGAAGCAGAATGGCTTTATTATGCTCAATCTGAATGCTGATTTTCTTTTCAAGCGATTTTAAGTCATGCGCTTCGAAAAATTCGATTTTATCTTCAATTAAATCAAGCTTAAAGTTCATCTATATGATCTCCTTTTTGTCATTCAATTGTAATCATTTTAACCTAGAAAATTAGATAGTGGAAGTCAGTATGAGATTTCAGTTGATTGGAATAAATGAGAGTGGTAAATTGGGAACATGCATGATGATAAACAAACTCAAGAAAGAGGTCTAAAAGGAAATGAAAATTGGTATCATTGGAGCAATGGAAGAAGAAGTTACATTATTGCGTGAAAAAATAGAGGATAAAAGTCAGATAGTCATTGCTGGATGTGAGTACACAACTGGAAGGCTGGATGGTGTTGAAGTAATTCTACTTCGTTCCGGAATTGGTAAAGTAAATGCAGCATTATCAACAGCTATACTTCTAGAAAGGTTTACTCCTGACTATATCATTAATACCGGATCTGCTGGGGGTTTGAACCCTGATTTAAATGTTGGGGATGTCGTTATATCTTCAGAGGTAAGGCATCATGACGTAGATGTTACTGCTTTTGGTTACGAATATGGGCAAGTGCCTCAGCTTCCCGCAGCATTTGAAGCTGATAGTAAATTAGTACAAATTGCAGAGGAATGTGCTCAAGAAATTAAGGATATTCAAGTGGTAAGAGGATTAATCGCAACTGGAGATTCATTTATGAATGATCCCGTTAGAGTTGAGTATATTCGCGGAAAGTTTTCCAATCTACAGGCAGTAGAAATGGAGGCTGCGGCTATTGCTCAAGTTTCCTATCAATTTGAAACACCGTTTGTGATTATAAGGTCTTTATCAGATATTGCTGGTAAGGAATCAGATGTATCCTTTGAGCAGTATTTAAATAAAGCGGCTTTACACTCCGCAGATCTTGTCATGAAAATCGTTAGGGCTCTGAAATAGAAGATATTCATTGTTAGCAGCCTATTTTAATATTATTTTCAAATTTATGAAATAAAAAGGTTTACAAACTCCACATATATGGATATAATTACCTTTGTAAGTAAAAAAATTCCTAAAAGGAGGTCGAATAAAATGATCATGGTTAATGGAAATGCAAAAGCACTTCAAATTTTATACTTTACGAATTCGACCTACAAGGAATGGATTGCTTAATTTATTTTAACAATACACATCCAAGCCGCAGGGAGAATCGTTTCCTTGTGGCTTTTTTATGCCTTTTTGCCGCAGGGAATTTCTCTTTGCGGCCTTTTTGTGTCAAGGAGGTGGAAATATATGACACTAAATATCTTTTTTCTAACAATCACAATTAAAAAACGTAAACAATCAGTTGAAGAAATTATGTATAACGAGATGATTCACAAAATTCAAGAAGAAAATCGTGATCGTCAGTATACTTTGTATCGCCCATTTTAATTAATAATAAAAATATTGGAGAGAAAGGTGGTAATGAAAATGATTTTTCTTATGCAAGGACGGCAAGCAATTTTATGGGTGGAGAATGATACCACCTAGCTTTAAGTTAGGAGGAGATAGCCTTGGCTTTACATGTTCTTCTATTAACGCTTTCATTACGAAAAAAGAAACGCCAGAGCAAATAACATGTCTTCCCGATTTTCTTATTTAACAAAATGTTCACACCTAACCTAAACGAACAGGCCGCAAATGTGTTAATTTAATATTAAATAAGGGTTCTCAAAAGGGGGGCAAACGCATGTTCACGATTGTGATGGCAGCAGTTCTTTGCTCTGTAATTGGCTGCATTATTTTTTCCGAAGTAAGTGTCGAAGCAGTAGGAATTGAATAAACACTTAAAAGGATTAACCGCATGATGGTTAATCCTTTTTTATCTTTTTAGGGGGAACTTTTAAGAGCGGATAAAGCTGTTTTTCAGCGGCTTGTTAAATATTGGTAAAGTGAATGGTTTTGATATGATGCATATTTAAATAGATGAGTTCCTCTCTCGCAGTAATGAGCTCAATAAAATTATTTTGTAATTTATTTAATTTGCCTATAAAGTCGGAGTTTTCACCTATATTAAGGATAACTAGCTCATCGACCATTTTTTCGATCTGGACCTCCAACGTTCTTGCTAGTGAAATATTGAGTGGCTGTAAAGGCAGCTGCTGATTTGTCAAACTGTATGGTCTTTGATTGGCTGTATAAGGGATCAGCCATTTCAAATGATTAAGAGAAATGAGCATTGTTTTATATACAGGTGAATAGAAGACAAAATAATTATTCATGATGCTTGAAATAAAGCCTGGGATTGGCTGATTGCCTGTAATGTAAATTTCAGTAAACATACCTTTTCCAAGTGTGAGTACTTTTCTTAAAGAAAGTTCTTCATCATGCTCAATATTCGGTGTTGCGGTTGGAGGTGTAATATCATCTTCTTTAGGTTCCAATTTCGTAATATTTTGAATATGAACGATGGGAAGGTATAGGTAATCCTTCCCATCGAACAAAACCAATACATCGCTCCCTATTTCGATTACCATTCCTGCAATGACCTTTTTTCCAGGAAGCTGTAATTTGACTTTTTCACCCATTAATTTTTTTAAAATGCTTTTCAACTATTTTCCCTCCTTTCTTTTTCATAGCAGGAATAATTAATTAGCTCGTTCATTCTTAGCTGCGTGATCCGCCAAAAATTGATTCAAATTGCATAACACTCATTCCACTATCATAGTTGTCATTAGAATTTTGGCTGTTATTATTGGATTGCATATTAGACTCGTTAGCTTTTACAATAGTGTTTATATGAGAAATATTTAAAAAAACCTGTGCGTCTTTTCCGACTAAGATGATATAGTCATCTCCAATCTCAGCAAGAAAGCCTGTATACCCTTGCTTGTTGTTGTTGTTGTTGTTTTGATTGCCGTCGGTGTCAATGGAAACCCATTTTGAGTGGTGATCTTCGAGAACCTCTCTTAATGTCATCCCTTCAGAGGAATAATCAGTTACAAATGTTGTTTTTGATTTCTTGTTCTTTTGGTTTTTTGAATTCTTTGAGTTTTTTGTACTCCTTGTAAATCCCTTCATATTTTTAATATTATGGTAAATAATATTGTTATCCGTCTCGACTACAAAATAATCGCTTTTTATTGCTGCTAAAACACCTTCGATTGAATTTCCATCGCTTAACAAGATATTAATGTCTTTCCCAACTAATGAAGATAAATAGTGACCGAATTCCATTTCTATGAGCTCCTTTTTATTTGTTTTTTTGATGCTTTTAAGTTATAAGGATGCAAGCAGGTTTACCTAGCTTTCATCATTGTCATTTTCTTCTTCTTCAACCTTTACACCGTAGCTAATGCTTCGAATATGATACATAGATAGACGAAGCAGTTCTTCATTGCAGAAAAGAGCGACAAACTCTCCGTTCGTATCATGAAGCATGCCTTCTACTTTTTCTGGTCCCCCTCGATTAATGGTTACCCATTGATACCTTAAGTCTTCTAATAGCTCTTCAAAAGTATCTGGAGCAACGTAGTCTAAAGAATTAATTTGATCCAGGCTGTAGTTTTGTCCGTTATTGCCATTTTTTCCGTTATTTGAGCCTTCGGTTAAACTTTTAATGTGCTGATTCTTGAAGTATACAACTCCATCGTTTTCACTCAATAAAATTAGGTAGTCATCTTTAACATCAAGTAGAGTTCCAGAGCCCGTTTCTGGTCCCCCTCTGTTTATTTTAATGACTTTATTTACTAAAGACTCCATCATGTCCTTACTCATTGCTACTCCTCCTTAGGATTTATAAGCTTATTCACTGCATATATATGTATCATGGGAGGACAATGTACTATTGAAAACGCCTGTTTTTACTATATTAGGTGTAAATAGGCAAAGAAAAAATTGGGCTATTTACAAGAATCACGTTTGAATAGAATGAGAGCTTCGAAAAAGACTGTGGGAAATATTTCTGAGGAAAATAAATGAGGTGGACAGACAAAAACAACTCTTTTTGCACATAGGAATTAGTTAAGGCTAAAGTGTTTGAAAGCGGGGGTGGAAATAATGTCTGGAATATTAACAGCGCTTGGCTATTTAGTGAAAGAGATTGTGTTTCTCGTTTCATATGTAAAAAATAATGCTTTTCCTCAACCGCTATCGGCTGCTGATGAAAAAAAGTATTTGCGGTTGATGGCTGCTGGCGACACACATGCTCGAAACATGCTAATCGAGCATAATTTAAGGCTCGTAGCTCATATTGTCAAAAAATTTGAAAATACTGGGGAAGATTCTGAGGATTTAATCTCTATTGGTACAATCGGGTTAATTAAAGCCATAGAAAGCTATTCAGAGGGGAAAGGCACGAAGCTTGCCACTTATGCGGCGCGGTGTATAGAGAATGAAATCTTGATGCATTTGCGGGCTTTAAAAAAGACAAAAAAAGATGTCTCTCTCCATGATCCCATTGGGCAAGATAAAGAAGGAAATGAGATATCATTGATTGATGTACTGAAATCTGATTCAGAGGATGTCATAAATACAATCCAATTAAATATGGAGCTTGAAAAGGTAAAGGAATATATAGGGGTATTAGATGATAGAGAAAAGGAAGTAATTGTGGGCCGGTTTGGTCTAGACCTGCAAAAAGAAAAAACTCAAAGGGAAATTGCCAAGGAATTAGGCATTTCCAGAAGCTATGTGTCCAGAATTGAAAAAAGAGCTTTAATGAAAATGTTTCATGAATTTTATCGTGCAGAGAAGGAAAAGGAGAAACGAAAAAATAGCTAATAAAAATGGTAAAGCACAATCACTTGCATTTATGGATTTAATGCTAGTGATTGTGCTTTTTTTGACTTATTCAATTCTGCCGTTCTTTAGAACTAATTTCCAATTCTGACCCCCATCAAACGTTTCATAAACATCATTTAAATAAGTAGAAAATGAAAGGGTGTTTTGATCTTTATGATTAACAGAAATAAACGTAATCGGGTTATCATAGCTTAAAAATGGTATAATAATTTGCTCAGCTTCCAATGTATGGATGTTCATTTTATAAAAAAGGACCTTATTATTTTCAACAGATGAATAATATAGGTTGTCTTCTGAAAAGGCCAAGGCAGTTGACATGATAGGATCAGTAACTTTAATCATATTTTTTCCTTGATCTTTAGAATAAAATATTCCACTTTTAGTTGACATCGCCATTAAGCTGTTATTCGTAGGATGGGCAGCAATCATTCCTAGTGTGTCTGCATCTAGTCCATTTAGTTGAACCTGCTCCCACGTTTTCCCCTCATTTTCGGATATAAATACCCCAGGCTCTATTTGTGAATTTTTTTCTTGATTAATGATATAAATTACCTTTCCGTTATAGCTTACAGATAAAAAATAAAAATTACTCTCACCGTAGAAAGCGAGCTTTTCTATAGTTGCTCCTTTATCTTGGCTGTATACTAAGCCAAGGGGGTTTTTAAGATCAGATCCTTTTTCAGGGTGGCCGCTCGCCATAAATCCAGCCTCTGTTGCCTGGAATCCCATATATTCATGTTTTTCGGAGTTTCCTTCTAACCATCCGCCATTAGAAAATACTTTTAAACCTTCTTGCGAGGCAATATAAAGCCCTGTATCATTTCCCGGATATCCTAACCCATAAATCTGCTCTAAACGCTGAGGCGCTGCTTTTTTTAACTCGAAGGTGCCAGATTCAACAGGCTCTTCTTTTTTTAATGGCTGCTTCTGTTCATCGGCTGAACAGCCAGATGCAACTAATGCAAAAGCAAATGCTAAAAATGTTAAATGTTTTTTTATTCTTATCGATATGGTCATGTCGTTCACTCCAACTGCAAATTAATAAGATAAGAGATAAATCCCTTCCAATATTAACGGATATTATATTAGAGAAGCAAAGGATTCGTCCCGATTTTGGAAATTTGATAAATATTTCCCTGCTGCTACTATCTCAGAGCATTATTTTTAACCCCTTTTTTCCATGAATATACTATTGCCTATACGAGTATTTCATGAAAATCATACCATAAAAATAGAAGGTAAAAAGGGAGGCAGAATCAAAATGCCATTTGGTTATCCGTATACATTTGCTTATCCTCCTCCTGTCCCGTACTATGGCGGTGGGGGATTCTGGTTAGCGCTAGCTATTGTTCTTCTAGTCTTATTCCTTATTTTCTTCGGGTTCTTTTTTTTCTCAGGCTGCTGTTAAAACATTAATTGGCTAACATCATTATAAAAATGAGGGCTTAATTGCCCTCATTTTTATGTTGATGTTAGTGTTTCTGATTAATAGAACTTTTTGGAAAGTTAACCTATAATAAAATTATTGAATGAAAAGGGGGAAAAAGAATGACAGCAACAATCTATTCAACTATTTGGGATTTAGATGTTTTCTTTAAAGGCGGCAGCTCCTCAGAGGCTTTTGCTCAGCATTTACATACAACAGAAGAGAAAATTAATGAATTTGGCTTACAGGTACATACATGGGAAACAACAAATTCAATTTCAGATAAAACATCATTAATTAACTTAATAGAAAGCTTTCAAATAGCAACAAAGAAGCTGCGTGAAGCCGGAGCATTTGTCAGTT
Organism: Bacillus sp. JJ1532; assembly: GCF_036965085.1. Lineage (NCBI taxonomy): Bacteria > Bacillati > Bacillota > Bacilli > Caryophanales > Bacillaceae > Bacillus > Bacillus sp. JJ1532. Next base: position 214,295 of record NZ_JBALOW010000016.1, on the reverse strand, counting down.
GTCTGCAGGCCCAAAAAACAAGTGATAAAAAAGCGGCTGAACATCGGGCAAAAATCACTGGGCTAAGTGCAAGCTTTCAAAACGTTTTAACCGTATTTGATGAAAAATTAACGAGCTACGACTCAACCGTTTGGGAGGAATTGCTGCAGGAGCATGGACTCAGCGAATTGTCTTTTGTCCTAACCGAACGGCGCAAGACAGCATCAGAGAAATTATCTAAAGAAGAAGAAAGCTTGATTAATGCCCTTGGGGTTGATGGCTATCATAGTTGGAGCCAGCTTTATGATTTAATTGTAGGAAAAATAAAAATTCCTTTCCAAGTGGATGGAGAAGAAAAACTTCTGTCTGTTGGGCAAGCAGCAAATAAATTTTCTAATCCGGACAGAGAAATCCGGAAACATATATTTGAAAAATGGGAACGGGCCTGGCAGGAACAAACCGATTATTTATCAAAAGCTTTAAACCATTTAGCGGGCTTTAGACTGAATGTTTACAAGCAGCGCGGATGGGAGGATGTATTAAAGGAGCCTTTAGCTATTAATAGAATGGACAAAGAAACACTCGATACAATGTGGGATGTTATTTCAAAAAATAAAGAACCTCTTGTAAAATTTCTAAACAGAAAGGCAGAACTGCTTGGGGTTGAAAAATTAAACTGGTATGACCTAGATGCTCCAATCAACAATACGGAATCGAAGCTTTCTTATCAAGAAGGTGCTGAATTTATTCTAGAAAATTTCTCGCATTTTGGTGATGAGATGACCGAATTTGCTAAAATGGCATTTGCAGAAAGATGGATTGAGGCAGAAGACAGGCCCGGGAAATCTCCAGGAGGTTTTCATACGTATTTTCCTGAGAGCAGCCAGTCCAGAATCTTTATGACATATTCAGGTACACCTTCAAATGTATCCACGTTAGCCCATGAACTAGGGCATGGCTTCCATACCTATGCCATGAGGGATTTACATTTATTAAACCGCAACTATGCGATGAATGTTGCGGAGACAGCCTCTACCCTTGCAGAAATGATTGTATCTGATGCAGCTGTTAAAAAAGCGCAAACCAAACAAGAGAAAATTGCCATGCTCGAGGATAAAATTCAAAGAACAGTTGCCTTATTAATGAATATACATGCGAGATTTTTATTTGAAACTCGATTCTATGAAGAGCGCAAAAATGGAACAGTTAGTACAGAGAGATTGAATGAGCTAATGGAGGACGCCCAAAAAGAAGCCTATGGTCAATCGCTAGGAGAATATCATCCGACATTTTGGGCATCTAAGCTTCATTTCTATATTACCGGTGTTCCATTTTACAATTTCCCATATACCTTTGGCTATCTTTTCTCACTTGGCATTTATGCCCGCGCATTAGAGGAAGGAAAGGAATATGAAGAAAAATATATTGCGTTATTGAAGGACACAGCATCAATGAAAGTAGAGGATTTAGCTAAGAAACATTTAAATGTAGACCTATCCACACATGAGTTCTGGGAAAAAGCCGTTCAACTCTGTGTGGATGATATTAATGAATTTCTTGAACTAACAAAATAATATTAAAAGCCGCACCTTAAAATTTTATAGGTTCGGCTTTTACCCCTGAGTATCCCTTTTTACAATAGCATCAACAGCCATTAGGAAAAACCCACAGACTAGAGAAATAGAAAAACTGATCCAAATTGATAAAAGAGGCCCAGCAGTAGAAAAAAACAATATACTAATTAACCATCCGATCAAGGCACTGTAAGGGATAAGATATGATATCTGACGCTTGCTGAAAACTACCCAAAGCATAACTGGAATAAGAGCTGCATATAGCTTTCCGAAAAAGAAAAGAAGTTGATGTAAACTTGGTGCTATAGTAGAACTAATTACTAATAGTACAAGACATAGAAGACCAGAAATAAGATATGAGTATTGATAAAGTTGGCGAGCCGTCAATTTTTTTGAATCATTTAGACAGTTTTTAACAATAAGAACTGTTGTAGCATGTAATTCTGCATTTGCAGTAGTAGTAAAAGTTCCAAAAAAGAATAACATTATTAAAACAACCAGTGGAACAGAATCAATTTTCGGAATCAGTTGAAAAAGCAATGAGTATGAATCTTGAAATCTTTGATCAAAGATCGAGATTAGTGTCATTGCTGAAAGAGCTAGAGGAATTGTTCCCAAAAGAGTTCCTGTTAACCAAAAAGTGGAACGGATTTTAGCGGGTTCAATTAAATAGATACGCTGCCAAGTAGAACGATCAGTAATGATTTGGCCAAATCCGATTAATATTGCAGTAATAATGAAGAGTATTGCTTCTTTATTATTCCAGAAAAGTAAATATGGATGATATAAGCGAATCCCATTATAAATTGGAAAAACACCTTCTAGAATGAAAAAGTAAACAGGTAAAAAAATAATACCTGTAAAGATAAAAATAATATTAATTCCTTCAAACCTTTGTATCCATTTCATTCCTCCAAGCCCAGCATGAATGAAACAATAAAATAAAAAGAAAAAAAGACCAATATTCACTGGGATTTCAAATAAAATGTTTAGAAAAATTCCAACACCTATTGAATGTACAAATAATGAATCAAATCCAAGAAAGATTATCATCCATAATAGGGCTGAAGAGCCTGATGGCTTTATTCGATCTTTAAGAAAATCACCTATAGTTTCATGCTGTGGAAAGTTAATACGTATTCGCTGAGCAATAATTCCAAATATAAAGAAGGTGAAAGCCCCCATAACTGAAAAACCAATTCCGCCAACTAATCCAAATTTAACAAGGGTTTCAGGAGATGTTACAATTGTATTTCCAGTAGCCCATCTTGCAAGTAAGCTTACAACTCCCAAAGAGAGTCCAAACTTTAGTGAACCGCTAATATAGTGTGAATATAGTTTCATTTATTTTTCCCTTTATTTCGAAAGTCTCTCGGTGATGAACCTGTTAGTTTATTAAATGATGAACTAAAATAGTGTTGACTGTTAAAACCGCATTTTTCCGATATGACTGATATACTCCAATCTTTTTGTTCTATTAAATATTTTTTAGCAATTTCAATGCGGAAGGTATGTAAATAATCAGTAAAGCTCATTCCCATTTCCTTGTGAAACTTTCTACTTAAGTAGGTAGGGTTAAGATGTATTTTTGAACCAATATAGTCAAGTGATAACTTACTATCATACTCTTTTTGAATGATAGTAATGACTTGTTGAATAATACTCGATTGAGCAGATAATTTTTTGAAAGGATTGAGAATAGAAAGCAGCTCTGACTCAATAACAGGCTTCGTAATATAATCGTTCACTCCAAGACGAATGGCAGTTTGTGCATATGAAAATGTTTGAAAGGCAGTAACCATAATAATTGCCATGGTGTAATTTTGTTTTAATTCAGCAGCTAGTTCCAAGCCAGACTTACCTGGTAGATGAATGTCTAAAAAAGATAATGTGATGTTGTGTTTTTGTGCAATACTAAGAGCTTGAGAAGCATCCTGGGCTTTATAGAAACTCCAATGAGGAAAGTGTGGCATTATTAAATATTCAAGCTGTTCTAATTCTAGAGGCTCGTCATCGACTAAAAGCACATTCATTATTAAAACCTCCTTGTTTGCTTACTCTGTGTTATCATCTGTTTTCATTGGCCAACTTACTATTGCTGATGTTCCGTGGTTTTTTTCAATAAGATTTAAAGAAACTTTTTCCGTTGGAAATAGTAATTTTAGCCTTTTCTTTATATTATTAAGACCATAGCCGCTATTGCTTGATGTTTGTATATCTGATAAAAAACTTCCGCTATTCCAAACCTCCACAAAAACACAATCTTCAATTTTATTTATTTTAATAATTAGCTCTGAAGACCCACTGTTTTTTTCGATTCCGTGTTTAAAACAGTTTTCTACGAGTGTTTGCAGAAGAAAAGGTGGTGACATGGCTATTAAGCAACTCTCGTCAATCTTTTGTTTGACGGTTAGTCTTGAACCAAAGCGCAGGTTTTGAATAGTTAAATAATCATTCATGTATTGAAGCTCATCTATTAGTGGAATAAGTGAACGATTCGTCTTATATTTATATTTAAAATATTTTGATAGAACTTCAATAGAGTGAACAAGATCTTCTTTCCTATCAAGTCGGGCAAGGCTTAAAATGGTATTTAGTGCATTGAAGAAAAAGTGAGGCTGAATTTGCTGGTTTAGTTGATAATATTGTGCCGACTTGAGTTCTTTTTCAAGTGATATTAGACTTGCTTCTTTTTGCAGGATGTCAAACCTTTTCTCAAAAATCATTATAAAGGAAAGAGTAAAGGCTCCTAATAATGGAGATAAGATGCAAAGCATAATATAAAGTGAAAAATCATCTAAACTTAGCATGCATATCACTCATTTCAAGGAAAGATATAAACATTTTACCGCTTTCTACTAAAAAAGAAAGCGGTTTTTGTAAATTTTCTCGTTATTTAGAATAATGACGAAGAAAAATTTATGCATAATGACATGCCACTAATTGTTTATTGCTTATTAACCTCAGGCTAGGCTCTTCGTTGCTGCAGCGCTCAGTTGCAAAGGGGCAGCGGGTTTGGAAGCGACAACCTGGTGGAGGGTCTATAGGCGAAGGTATATCGCCTGACAATATTATTCTTTCTCGCTTACTTTCTGTATTAGGCACAGGTATTGATGAAAGAAGTGCCTTTGTATAGGGATGTGAAGGATTAGAGAAGAGGGTTTTCTTATCTGCTAGCTCCACTATTTTTCCAAGATACATAACCATTACCCGATCCGAGATATGATGAACAACACTTAAATCATGAGAAATAAACAAATAAGTTAATTTTAACTCCCGCTGAAGCTTTTTTAGTAAATTTAAGATTTGGGCTTGTATTGATACATCAAGTGCTGAGACTGATTCATCGCAAATAATCATTTTCGGATTGACTGATAGTGCGCGTGCGATGCCAATGCGTTGGCGTTGCCCCCCCGAAAATTCATGAGGATATCTTTCAAGAGATTCTGGCCTTAAACCAACTAAACTCATTAATTCGAGTAAGCGTTCTTCTTGTTGATTTTTGGGGAGTACTTTTTGAATTGTCATTGCCTCACTTAGTATTTGACGAATACTTCTTCTAGGATTTAAAGATGCATATGGATCTTGGAAAATGATTTGGATATCACCCCTTATTTGGCGCAATTCCCGTTTAGAGAGAGAAGTCAATGAACGGTTTTGAAAAATAACCTTTCCTTCTGTAGGTTCATCAAGTCGAAGAATTGAACGACCTGTTGTAGATTTCCCGCATCCGGATTCTCCGACAATACTTAAAGTTTCTCCCTCCATTACATGAAAGGATATATCATCAACTGCTTTAACAACTTGCTTTTGCTGAAAAAAAGAGTCTTTTTTAAGAGGAAAGTATTGTTTTAAATTTTGTACATTAAGTAAAGGTTCTTTTGATTTTTCAATATCTGAAATCATACTGACACCTGCTTTTCATTAGATGAGAGTTTCCACTCTGGATCATACATCCAGCACCGAATTTGTTCTTCATCTCCAATATTGATTAATTCAGGCAAACTGTTCCTGCAAATCTCTTTAACGTAAGGACAGCGATCTGCAAAACGGCACCCCTCTGGAAAGCTGTATGGGCTTGGAACAGTTCCTTCAATCGTTTCTAATTCCTCTTGTTCTTCATGAATTTTAGGTAAGGATCGGATAAGACCCTGTGTATATGGGTGCAAAGGATTTTTGAAAATTGTTTTTGTCGATCGATTTTCTATAATTTGACCTGCGTACATGACTGCTACTTTGTCACAAACTTCTGCGACAACACCTAAATCATGTGTAATGAAAATAATGCTCATACCTATTTGGTTTTGAAGCTTTTTCATTAGATCTAAAATCTGCGCTTGTATTGTTACATCGAGTGCTGTGGTGGGTTCATCTGCGATTAAGACCTCGGGTGTACAAGCTAGAGCCATAGCAATCATGACACGTTGGCGCATTCCCCCACTTAATAGAAAAGGTTCCTGCTTAACTCTTTTTTCAGGCGAAGGTATACCGACAAGTTCAAGTAGTTCTAATGCTTTTGCTTTTGCTTGCTTTTTATTCAATTTCTGATGAAGTTGAATTGCCTCTGAAATTTGACCTCCTATTGGAATAACTGGGTTTAGACTTGTCATTGGTTCTTGAAAAATCATTGAGATTTGATTTCCTCGTATTTTTCGTAATTCCGAAGTTGGCATTGTTACGAGGTTTCTGCCTTTTAATAAGATCTCTCCAGCTACAATTTTTCCAGGAGGGGTGGGAATAAGTCTTAGTATAGAGAGTGAGGTAATCGATTTTCCGCACCCCGACTCTCCTACAATGCCCATAGTCTCTCCCTTTCGCAGAACAAAGTCGATCCCGTCAACTGCTTTAGCTACACCTTTTGATGTATGAAAATGTGTTTTTAGACCTTTAACTTCTAAAATAACTTCCTTATCCATATGTTCCTCCTCTAATTAAGTTCAATTCTTTTGTTAAAAAATCGATATAGGATATCTACAAATAAATTTACGATGACAAAGATAATTGAGGCTATAAGTATTCCACCTTGAACCATAGGAAGATCTCTTGTCCTTATTGAATCGACAATCATTCGACCAAGTCCATTTATTGCGAAAACAGATTCAATTAAAACAGTACCGCCTAGAAGCGAACCAAACTGAAGTCCAACAACTGTAATAACTGGAATAAGTGCATTCCGTAATGCATGCCTGTAAATAATTACGTATTCCTTTACTCCTTTGGCACGTGCTGTACGAATATAATCTTGACTCACGACATCAAGCATAGTCGAGCGGGTCATACGAGCAACGATGGCTGCACCGCCAACTCCAAGTGAAATAGCAGGCAATATTATATGCAAAATACTATCCCATCCAGCTACCGGTAAAATTTGTAGTTTAATAGAAAATACATACATCATAACTAAACCAAAAAAGAAGCTAGGTAATGAAATTCCAAGTAGTGCAATTAACATGACCAAAAAGTCCATAAGGGAATAAGGTTTTATTGCTGAAATAATCCCAGCGGCCATACCAAGAACGATGGTGATTAAAATACTGAAAAAGGCTAATTCAATTGTAATTGGTAACCGTTGCATAATTTCATTAAGAACTGGTTGCTTATTTTTAATAGAATGTCCTAAATCGCCTTGAAACACGTTAACAATATAGTTTATGTACTGTTCATGTAGAGGAAGGTCTAAACCAAGGTCCTTACGATATTGTTCAATTGTTTCTTTTGATGCACCTTCGCCTGCCAAAATCGCAGCCGGATCCCCAGGGACCATTTGCATAATGAGAAATACAACAAGCGTTACACCAAAAATAACCGGGATAATTTGCAGTAAGCGTTTTGATACGAAAAATAACATAAAACCTCACCTTTCATGAGTTTATTTTTTCATTCGTGGGTCCAGAGCGTCACGTAATCCATCACCAAAAAGATTAAACCCTAATACTAGAATTGAGATGACTAAACCAGGAAAAATCGCCATATATGGAGCACTGAAAAGAAAGTCACGTCCACTTGAAAGCATAGTTCCCCACTCCGGAGAAGGAGGTTGTGCACCAAGACCTAAAAACGATAACCCAGCAGCTGATAAAATGGCTGTCGCTAATCGTAATGTACCTTGAACGATTATAGGGGATAGTATATTCGGAAGTATGTGTCTGAAAATTATGATTGCATCATTTGCGCCTAGTACACGGATCGCTTCAATGTATTCCAGCTTTTTTACTTCCATAGTTGAACCGCGAACGATTCGAGCAAATAAAGGAATAGAAAAAACACCAACTGCAATTGTGACGTTAATTAAACTAGGTCCTAAAGCACTGATGATTGCAAGAGCAAGTAAAATACCTGGAAAAGCTAGCATTACATCAAGAACTCGGCAAATAATATTATCTACCCACTTTCCGTAGTAACCTGCAAGAAGCCCCAATGTAATTCCAAAGATAGCTCCAAATAGTACAGAGGAAATCCCTACACCCATCGATAATCTTGAACCATAAAGGATTCGGCTTAGAATATCACGTCCCTTATCATCGGTACCCATCCAATGCTCAATGTTCGGAGGCTGCAGCTTGTTTTCAAGCTGAATGACGTAGGGGTCGTAAGGAGCTAGAAATGGAGCAAAAAGAGTCATGATTAAATAAAAGATAATAATAATTCCACCAAATAATGCAGCTCGATTAGAAGTGATGGAAAAAATAACTTGTCTCCATCTCTCCTGTTTACTAGCTTTTCTAATTGATCGAAGTGATGGATTTGTGCTTGAAACTAAAGGTTTAACTTCCATATGGTATATCCTCCTTTAATAAATTTAGGAATTAATGTGAAATGAGCGTATTCTCTAAATCCAAAATAAAAAAAGTCAGCTAGAAAGTAAATAGTATTAATTAGAATAGTTTAAATATTAAAAAAGATAGTAAGTATAATGAAAAAATCACGACAGAACTTTCTTTATAATTAAAATTGGAAAATGAAATATGGAGAAGTTCAGAGTTTATTTTCTAGGTTGATAAAAGGAGTGAAAAAAGAGTGGATACCTTACTTATTAAGCAGGCACGGGTAGAAACAGGTTTTGAATATGAAGGAGACAGGGTATGCGGAACAAAAACAGAGTTAATGGATTTGTTTATTGAGAACGGTAGAGTAAAGGAAGTATCTTCTTCGGTTCATAAAGATGGTGTTGATGTGCTAAATGCAAATGGAAAACTGCTAATGCCATCTTTTCGTGATATGCACATCCATTTAGACAAAACGTATTTTACTGGACCTTGGAAAGCTTGTAATCCTGCTCCAAAGGGAATATTTTCACGTATTGAAGAAGAACAGTCTCTTCTTCCCAAGCAACTTCCGTTTGTACAGGAACGAGCAGAAGCAATTATAGATTTGCTGTTAACACAGGGGCATACACATATTCGTACACATTGTAATATAGATCCTGTTATTGGGCTCAGTAATCTAGAAGCAACAGTACAAGCTTTTAAAAGTTTTCAGGGAAAATTAACCTATGACATCGTTGCTTTTCCGCAGCATGGATTGTTACGAAGCGGTGTAACGTCTTTAATGAGAGAGGCAATGAAATATGGTGCAACGATTGTAGGTGGACTGGACCCAGCTACGGTTGACCGAAATATTAATCAATCTCTTGAAACAATGATGGATATTGCGATTGAAGCAGGAACAGGCATAGATATTCATCTACACGATCCAAGTTCACTTGGTGCATTTACAATTAATATGTTGGCGGAAGTAACGAAACATGCAAAAAAGGAAGGTCAGGTTACAATTAGTCATGGAATTGCGCTTGCAGATTTAGAACAACAAGAGTTAATCCCGGTGATAGAAACTTTGCTGGATACTGGAATTGATATAACATCAACGATACCTATCAATAGACCAACCATTCCTGTTCCGGTTTTAAAGTCATATGGTGTTTCTGTATCAGTTGGTCATGACTGTTTAACAGATCATTGGTCTCCATTTGGAACTGGAAACACAATAGAGAAGCTGAGTATTCTAGGAGAGCGTTTTAGATTAATAGATGAATACAGCCTTAATCGAACATGGGGCTTTGCATCAGGCGGTGTTACGCCACTAAACGAATTAGGTGAAAAAGTATGGCCACAAGTTGGAGATATTGCAAACATGATTCTTTTGGATGCCACTTGCTCCGCACATGCAGTAGCGAGAAGGGCACCTGTCAAAACAGTCCTTCATCAAGGCACTATTGTAAAGAACAACGCATGAGGAGGCGGTCTTCCTTGACTATAAAAACATGGAGTAAGAATAGAAGGGAATATGTGTGAAGAAATATGGATACAAAGGAATTCTTTGGGCTTCAAAAATAAAAAGACAAAAAACTATAAAAAGCAGTAAAAATTACGAAAAACAAAATATTTAGCATCATTCATAATCTAAATATATTAAAAATTCAGAAATATAAAGGAGGAGCATTTTATTGATTGATTTACTTTTAACAGACGGATTTGTCGTAACGATGGATAAGCAAAGGCGGTTACTTCAAAATGGCGGAGTAGCAATAAATAAAGGAAGAATTATTGATGTAGGCAATTCAGAAGATTTAAACAAAAAGTATCAGGCAAAGAAGGTAATTGATTGTAAAGGTCATGTAATAATGCCAGGCTTTATTGACGCGCATGGTCACGGGGGCCATTCACTTTTCAAAACGATAGCTTCAGATAATATTGGAGATTGGATGCCTATAATAACAACTGCATACAAGCACTTTGTGACCGATGAGTTTTGGTATTATGAAGGCAAGTTATCAGCACTCGAACGATTAAAATGTGGAGTGACAACAGGAGTTTCAGTTATGGGGTCTGTACCTCGTTCGGATAATCCGATATTTTCCATAAATCATGCAAAGGCTTATACAGAAATTGGAGTAAGAGAAATTGTTTGTACAGGTCCGGCTAACCCTCCGTGGCCACAGTCATTTAGCCGATGGAAAGATGGAAAGCGAATAGTCGAGGAGGTTACTTTTGATCAGGCTATTAAAGGAGCAGAGGCGGTTATAGAGGCCCTTAACCATTCACATAATGATCATATAAGAGCTTTTATTACTCCTTATGTCATTGTTACATCTGTCAATTCATCTGCACCTACGCCACTGGAATCACTTCATAGGCTGACAGATCATGATAAAATGCAGGCTCGGCTGGTTCGTTCAATCGCTAAAAAATATGATACGCGTATTCATTCTGATGCATTTGGCGGAATGATTCACCTTGCAGCTAAGGAAAAGGAGTTTTCACTTTTCGGCCCTGATGTTCATTTACAGCATTGTCGTGGAATATCATTCGATGAAGCGAAAATTCTCGCTGAAACAGGTACTAATGTCAGTGCATCACCAGGTTTTGGATCAATTAATGCTCGAACACCTGTTACTGAATTAATTGAAATGGGAACTACAGTTGCAATTACTACAGATGGAACATCACCAATTAGCCCATTTGATATGTTCCAAGCGATGAGGCGTATGCAGCTTCTTCAACAGGCAGCCCTTAGGGATTATTATTATTTACCACCAGGAAAACTATTGGAGATGGTCACCATCGATGCTGCAAAATGTGTAGGTTGGGACGATGAAATTGGTTCACTTGAGATAGGCAAAAAAGCAGACGTAATAACTGTTAATTTTAATCAGCCACATTTAACTCCGGCTTTCATGCATGTTCACCGTCTTGTATACCAAGCAGTAGGAAGTGATGTTGATACTGTAATTGTAGACGGTAATGTAGTAATGGAAAATAGAATTGTAAATACGGTGGATGAGAAGCAAGTACTAGACGAAGCAAATGAAGAAGCTTGGGCAACAGTTAAAAGAGCAGGATTGGAACCTTTTATGCAGCCAACTTCTTATTTTTGGGGACATGCAAGAGCATATTTGGATGAAAGGCGTTTTAATAAGGAAGAGTTTGAGCAGAAAATGGAGGTAAAAATTTTATGAAGAAAAAACTAAAGGCAAAATACGTAATTGCCTTCGATGGTAATGATCATACAATTTTAACCAATGCAGAAATTGTTTATGAAAACGACACTATCTTGTATGTTGGAGAATGTTTCAATGGGCAGGTTGATGAAACAATCGATTTTGGAGAAGCTGTAATTAGCCCTGGCTTTATTGATCTTGATGCACTTGGTGATATTGATCATGACTCCATTCATGTTGAACAAGAAGAAGAAAAACGCAAAAATCTGCTTTGGTCAAAAGAGTATTACGATGCTGGACCAAAAGAGTTTATGTCGGAGGAAGAAGAGGCATTCAAGTCTCTTTATGCATATTCTCAGCTAATACTAAATGGTGTTACAACTGCAATGCCGATTACATCTGTTTTCTACAAAAAGTGGGCAGAGACATATAAAGAACTAGAAGCAGCGGTTCATCATGCAGGAATGTTAGGTTTACGTGTATATTTAGGACCAAGCTATCAATCCGGAATTAGAGTCGTGTCACCAAATGGAGAGATAACTGTGGAATTTGATGAAGACGAGGGTCAAGCAGGTTTGGAGCGAGCGGTTGAATTTGTTCGGCGGTACGATGGTGCTTATAACGGGCTGATAAGAGGGATGCTTGCACCTGAAAGAATTGAAACCCAATCTGAAGATATTCTTGTTAAAACAAAAAAGTATAGTAAAGAATTAAAATGTCCGGTACGCCTTCATGCAGCCCAAGGTGAATTCGAATATAAAGAAATTGTAAGTCGTTATCAAAAAACACCAATTCGTTTTCTGTATGATATTGGTTTCCTTGATAAGAATACGGCAATACCTCACGCAATTTATACAGCTGAGTATGTAGGGGAAGAGGAAAAATATGGCAGTGATTTGAAGCTTTTACACGAAACAGGTGTAACAGTAATTCATTGTCCCCTAGTGTTGGGGAGGCATGGTGTTGCAATGGAATCATTTTCAAATTATTTGGGGATGGGAATACCACTTGCACTAGGTACCGATGCGTTTCCGCCAGACTTTTTTCAAAATATCCGTACAGGGGCAATATTATCACGCATAACTTCAAAAAAAGTACAAGGTTCTACCTTTGCTGATATTTTTAGAGCAGCCACAATTGGAGGAGCATCTTTTTTAGGTCGTCCTGATTTAGGACGACTTGCACCTGGGGCAAAGGCAGATATTATCGTTGTAGATATGTCAGGCTTTCACATTGGCAATATTGATGATCCTTTCAGAACAATGTGCCTTGCAGCTTCAGGAAGTGATATTAAAATGTCTATTATTAATGGTAGAACTGTTATGAAGGACAGAACCATACCGGGAGTAGATTTTACAGAATTGAAGAAAAAAGGGAAGGATTATTTCACAAAACTTAAAGCAAGTTATATAGTTAGGGATTATCAGAGTCTTGGTCCGGAGAAACTTTTTTCTTCAGCTTTGAATAGTGACAGTGAACAACAAAAGATAGAAAAGTAGAAAAGGAGAGGAAAAAAATGAGTATTGTACAAAAGCCATATAAATTAATCGTATTATTACTGGTATTAATGTTTGGTCTCGTGGGATGTTCCACTACAAAAGAGAATGTGGATGGGAAAGAAAAGGTTGAAAAGGAAGAGATTAATGAATTAATAGTAGCTCGAAAAGCGGACGCAGGAAATATTGATCCACACTTCATATCAAGTAATCCTACTGCAAATTATGTATATGGGAAAGTATATGAAAGTCTTGTATCAAGGGATAAGGACTCGAACTATATTCCAGCATTGGCAGAAGAATGGAGTCAGATTGATGATTTAACTTGGGAATTCAAGTTACGAAAAGATGTAAAATTTCATGATGGAAGCGATTTTAACGCTGAAGCTGTTAAGCAGGTTTTCGATCGCCTGCTAGACGAAAAAACTGCTTCACCGAGAGCCGTAGTTTTTTCCATGTTGAAGGAAGTTGAGGTTAAAGATGATTATACGGCAGTACTTCATTTAAATAATCCATTTTCAGCATTATTGTCTGTGTTAGCAAGCAGTGAAGGCTCCATTATTAGTCCTAAAGCATTTAATGAAGGAGGAGTTGACTTATCAATCAATGCTGTTGGGACAGGACCTTTCAAGTTCGAATCTTGGAAGCCGGGGCAAGAAATGGTCCTTCTTCGCAACGAAGAATATTGGGGAACAAAACCTTCTTTTGAAAAACTTACGTATAAAGTAGTCCCTGAAGAATCGACAAGAGTCGCAATGGTCGAAACAGGAGAAGCACATGTAGCCGATCAACTTCCGGTAACAGAGCTAAATAGAGTGGAGGGTTCTTCATCAATGTCTGTTCTTCGAACAGAAGGATTTGGTGTTGAATATATTGGATTCAATGTAGAAAAGGAACCATTTACAGATGTGAAAGTACGCCAAGCGATTGCACATGCTATCGAAAAGGACGCAATCATAAAAGGTGTATACAATAGTGTCGGATCTAGAGTAGCATCGGCATTGGCTCCAAAGGTGATTGGCTTTCACGATGGATTAAAAGATTTTCCATATGATGTGAATCAAGCAAAAAACTTATTAAAAGAAGCTGGTTTTCCTAACGGTTTTAAAACAACGATTGTAACCGATGATCGTAAAGAGCGTATTAATTTAGCAGAAGTTATTCAATCTCAACTTAAAGGTATTGGAGTAGAAGTAGAGATACAAGTATTAGAGTACGGAGTTTATATTGAAACACTTTCTGAAGGGAAATCTGAAATGTTTATTGGCGGATGGGGTAATGCAACTGGAGATGCTGATTACAATCAATACAATGTATTCCATAGCTCTTCAGCAGGACCGGTCGGAAACTTTTCCTTTTATAAAAATCCAGTAGTTGATAAGCTAATTGAGGACGCAAGAAAAGAACCAAATGAGGAAAAGCGAATGGAATTGTATGCGGAGTTGCAAGAAATTGAGTTAGAAGAAGCTCCTCTTATACCGATTAGAACTCTTGAGCATTTATCTGTAACTGCAAAGGGGATTGATCATGTTTGGATGAACCCAGTTGGATTTTTCTTCTTTGAATAAGTGAATAACAAAAATTTGACCCAAAAGGTTGTTAATAAACAACTCTTTTAGGTCAATTTTTTATTCCATGGTGTTTATTTGGGATAACATTTATTCTGTTAGGTATCAAGCGATAGGTATTCTACTAAACCTTTTTCAATTTAAACGGACTGACCATTAAAAATGAAAGGATAATCGTTATAAATAAGAAGAATGGCGCAGGAATATAAGGAATCATAAGGTAGCTCAATGTAATTAGACAGCCGGCAGCTGTTATCGGAAGTCCAGTAAAATAGCCATTGTTCTCACTAATATTAAATCGTGCTAAGCGGAAAGCTCCACAGCCAATATAAAAAATGGTGAAAAATGAACCGGGGGCCCCGAATTCAATTAAAATTCCTTGATATATTAATAGTGCAGGAGCAACTCCAAATGATATAATATCACTCATGGAATCTAATTGCTTCCCTAATTCCGATTCAATTTGAAGCTTTCTAGCAATCATTCCATCGAACCGGTCAGCAAGTGCTGCGACAAAAATGAGCAGCAAACTTAGATTTAAATTACCTTTTAAGGCAAAAATAATGGCAAACCCGCCTAATGATAAATTCACTAAAGTGATAACATTTGCAGTTTGTGCTTTTAGTTTTTTTATGGTTTGATCTAAAATATCATTTAAAAACATTTACCACACTCCTTTTTAGGTAAGATATCATATGCCTAGTTGTCGTCCTAAGTGCTTTAGATTCACAAGTAAGCACGTTACTGTTCTTATTTTATAATATTTAATTTTATTCTTTTTAGTACTGACCGTAAAGAGTATATTGGGGGTGAAAGAATGAAACAATCGCTTTATCGTCTTTTTATTGAGCTTACGAACGGTAAAATAACTTCAGGACTATTAAAAAGATTTGCTCGTTCCAATGCCAGCCGCCTGTTCGTCCCATCTTTTTGTAAAGCTTATCAAATTAACCAGGATGAAATGGGGAAAACATTAGCGGAATATCCCACTTTGCATGATTTCTTTACGAGGTCTCTTAAAGAAGGAGTACGTCTTATTGATCAAGATCCCTATTCCATTGTGAGCCCGGTTGATGCAATCATTGAAGACATTGGCCTAATAAAGCCGGGACATATTATTACAGTAAAAGAAAAGGATTATTCCATTAGAGAGATGATGGGGAATGATGAAAAGCTAGATAAATATACGGATGGCTGCTACATGATCTTCTATTTAAGTCCTAGTCATTATCATCGGATTCATAGTCCTGTTACCGGCCGTGTTCTTGACCAATGGACATTGGGTCAGAAATCCTACCCAGTTAATAAATATGGTTTAAAATATGGAAAAGATGCACTGTCAAAAAATTATCGGACCATAACTGAAGTAGAGCATATGAACGGCAAGCTTTCAATTGTTAAGGTGGGGGCTATGTTTGTGAATTCAATAGAAGTGATACATAATGGTGATCAATTGGCAAAGGGTGATGAAATGGCTTATTTCTCCTTCGGCTCAACGGTTGTCCTTTTATTCGAAAAAAACAGTTTTACCCCAATGTCAACGATTAAAACACCATATGACATAAAAGTGGGTGAGCGGATTGGCCATATTAATCATGACAAGAACATCACACAGTAGAAATAACGTTTTGGAAGAGGAAAAAAGGTGCTCTGCGGGGGCCGGTATATTTATCGTGAATTCACAAAGCCGTAACCCCCACTAAAAAGGAACATTGCATTAGGATGAAACTTTAATCTTATGTGACAATGAACGTCGGTGAATTTCCGTCTTTATTAGGTTAATAAAGTCTGAGCTTAACTTTAACTCGATTGCTTTATAATAGGATTCGATTAATAGTTCGTCTGACAGCTTTCGCATGTCCATTCACCTCCATGAATTTTAATTTTAGAATTCTATATAATTGACTTCATACATATAATGTAAGATTTATGTTGTAATCATACTCTAGCAAACTTTTTTCTTTAGAACAACCGTTCTGTTATCCACAATGCTTAGTGGATAACCTGTGGTTAAGTTGTTAGTAAAAGGTGGGAAATCATATAAATGAGTGTGCTTAATGTGAATAAAGTTATCCACAGAAATTTCTTGAGAAAAAAATGTCGAAAAATTTCTTAATTAGCTCAGATTAAGCCTATGTTTGAAAGAGAGAATAAAATTGTTTATGATGAGTACAAATTATTACTTTTCTTTTTCGTTTTATAATAAAGAAGTAAATAGAGGTGTTATATATCGTGTTGAAGCAATTTTTACCGGATCAGCATGTTAGAAGTATATTTGAGATTACCCCTGAAAAGTTGAAGGAATACGGCATAAAAGGAATTATTACTGATTTAGATAACACCCTTGTCGAATGGGATCGACCGAATGCTACACCAAAGTTGATAAATTGGTTTGAAGAAATGAAAAATAGTAATGTCATGATTACGATCGTATCAAATAATAATGATAATCGGGTTAGGTCTTTTTCTGAGCCGCTTAACATCCCCTTTATCCCATTGGCTCGAAAACCTTTAGGGCGGGCTTTTAATAGAGCATTACTTGAAATGGGTCTTAAGAAAGAGGAAACAGTCGTTATTGGCGATCAATTATTAACTGATGTTTTGGGCGGTAACCGAAGCGGATTTCGGACCATTCTTGTTGTTCCAGTTGCGCAGACTGATGGTTTTATTACTCGGTTCAATCGTAAAGTGGAGAGATTAATCTTAAATTGGTTTAGGAAAAAAGGCATGATTCAGTGGGAGGATTAATTTGTGAGTGAACAATATATTTGTATAGGCTGCGGTGTGAAGATTCAGACTGAAGATCCAGCCGCAATTGGTTATGCACCTTTATCAGCGCTGGAAAAGGAAGCGATTATTTGTCAGCGCTGTTTTCGCTTAAAACATTATAATGAAGTGCAGGATGTTGATTTAACGGATGATGACTTTCTGAAAATTTTAAATGAACTAGGTAAAAGTGATTCTTTGATTGTGAAAATCATTGATATATTCGACTTTAACGGGAGCTGGCTGCCGGGACTGCATAGGTTTGTCGGAAAAAATAAAATCCTGCTTGTAGGGAATAAAGTCGATTTGCTGCCAAAATCGGTTAAACACAATAAGTTAATTAATTGGATGAAGCAAGAAGCAAAAGAGCTAGGCCTTAAGCCAGAAGATGTTTTTCTAGTAAGTGCTGCTAAAGGGAAAAATATTTCTGAGGTGGCTGAAGCAATTGATGTATATCGAAAAGGTAAAGATGTTTATGTTGTTGGCTGTACGAATGTTGGGAAATCAACATTTATTAATCGAATTTTAAAAGAGGTAACAGGAGAAGGTGATGTGATCACAACCTCACATTTTCCAGGTACAACTCTTGATATCATTGAAATCCCCTTATCGGATGGGAAGTCACTTGTTGATACGCCAGGAATAATAAATCATCACCAAATGGCTCATTATGTTGATAAGCGTGATTTAAAAATCATTACGCCGAAAAAAGAAATAAAGCCGACAGTCTTTCAGCTGAATGAGGGGCAAACCCTCTTTATTGGAGGCTTAGCGCGCTTTGACTATAAAACAGGCGGACGCAGATCCTTTGTTTGCCATTTCTCCAATGATTTAAATCTTCACCGTACAAAATTGGAAAATGCGGATGAATTATACAAAAACCATGTTGGTGAAATGTTAACGCCGCCTAGGATGGAACAAATGGACAGCTTCCCGGAACTTGTTAAACATGAATTTACAATTAAAGAAGGAAAAACGGATATAGTTTTTTCAGGTCTTGGCTGGATTACAGTCAATGAACCTGGGGCAAAGGTAGCTGCATATGTTCCAAAGGGTGTTCATGCCTTATTAAGAAAATCATTAATATAAATTCTGGCAATCGTATTTAAAGGGGAGAGAAATTGTGAAAAAGTTTTTTGCCGTTATAGGGGATCCGATTGCCCATTCCATGTCACCTGCCATGCATAATGATTTATTTCAAGCCTATCGTATAGATGCCCATTACCATCCTCTTCACGTCAAGAGAGAGGATTTAGCAGATGCTATAAAGGGGTTAAAAGCCATCGGGATTTCAGGATTTAATGTGACTGTTCCACATAAGGAAACGATTATTCCATTGCTTGACGTACTTGATCCACTTGCACAATCAATTGGAGCTGTAAATACAGTTGTGAATCAGGACGGCAAACTGATTGGCTATAATACTGATGGCAGCGGCTACGTTAAAGGGCTGCAAAAGGAAATGCCAAATTTGAAGGATAAAAAAGTATTGGTTATTGGTGCTGGCGGTGCAGCAAGAGCTATTTATTTCACAATTGCTGAGGCTGGAGTTGAAAAGCTGGATATTTGTAATCGGACAGTATTAAAGGCAGAGGTAATTAAGAATGATTGTCCATATTCAGTCGATTCCAATGTGTATGATATAAAAAATGCGGAAGAAAATCTTGGATTATATGATCTAGTTATTCAGACAACACCTGCAGGTATGGCGCCAAAAGTTCAAGATTTGCCGCTTTCGTTACATAATTTGAAAGCTGGAGCATTAGCAAGCGATATCATCTATAATCCATTAGAAACAAGATTTCTAGAAGAAGCAAAAAGCAAAGGTGCAACAATTCAAAATGGCTTAAATATGTTTGTGTACCAAGGTGCACTTGCATTTGAAAAATGGACAGGGATTTTCCCAGATACGAATCGTATGAGAGATATCGTTCTTTCACAACTAGGAGGATAACAAAATGTTAACAGGAAAACAGAAACGCTTTTTGCGTTCTAAAGCACATCACCTAAATCCGATTTTTCAAGTTGGTAAGGGTGGCGTAAATGAAAATATGATTAAACAAGTAGATGAGGCTCTTGAAGCACGAGAATTAATGAAAATATCCGTTCTGCAAAATTGTGAAGAGGATAAGGACATCGTTGCTGAACAATTAGTAAAAGGAACGAGAGCAGAGCTTGTCCAAATTATTGGAAGTACAATCGTGCTTTATAAAGAATCACGTGAAAATAAGCAAATCAATTTACCTTAATTCTTTTCGTTAAGCATGAAAGAATGTTGGGAGGAATTCACATGATTAGAATCGGCATACTAGGAGGGACCTTTGATCCGCCACATCTGGGACATTTAATTATTGCAAATGAAGTGTTGAATGCTTATGACTTAGATGAAATTTGGTTTATGCCGAATCAGGAGCCTCCCCATAAAAAAAAATCTAATGCCATAAAAGAAGCAGATAGGAAAAATTTATTACAGCTTGCAATTAGTGGGCATCCTAATTTTAAAATAGAGCTATTAGAGCTTGAAAGATCAGGTCCCTCCTATACATATGAATCCATGAAGATTCTTACAAGAAAGCATCCTGATAAGGAATTTTATTTTATTATTGGTGCTGATATGGTTGAGTACTTGCCAAAATGGCGGAATATTGATGAGTTGGTTAAGATGGTTCAATTTATAGGCGTAAATAGACCATCTTATAGTAATGAAAGCCATTATCCAATATTATATGCAGAGGTTCCGGACGTGGAGATTTCATCCAGTCAAATCCGGAATCGACTGCTGAAAAATAAGACGATTCGATATCTCGTTCCCGATTCAGTCAGGAATTATATTAAGGAGAATCAATTATATGGATCGTGAATCTGCTTTACAAATAGTTAAGAAACAATTAACGGACCATCGTTACCATCATACGATTGGAGTAATAGAAACGGCCTTGGTCTTAGCTGAAAAGTATGGTGCTAATGTGAAAAATGCAGAGCTTGCTGCTATTTTCCATGATTATGCTAAATTTAGGCCAAAAGAGGAAATGCAACAAATCATTATCGATGAAGGAATGCCGAAAGAGCTTCTTCTATACAATAGTGAACTTTGGCATGCGCCAGTTGGGGCATTTCTAGTGCAAAATGAAGTTGGAATAGATGATGTTGAAATTTTAGACGCCATCAGATACCATACATCAGGACGAATTAATATGACCATACTTGAAAAAGTAATTTATTTGGCTGATTATATCGAGCCTGGAAGACATTTTCCCGGGGTTGATGAAGTTCGTGAAATAGCAAAGGAAAGCCTGGAAAACGCTTTAATAAAATCAATTCAAAATACGATCTTTTTTTTAATGAAAAAAGAACAGCCGGTTTTTCCTGCTACATTTAACACATATAATGACTTAATTATGAGATCGGGAGGACTGATTGAATGAAAGAAAAAGAATTGCTACTAACCGCTGTTAAGGCTGCTGATGATAAAAGAGCAGAGGATATTATTGTTTTAAATATGAAGGGTATTTCTTTAATTGCTGATTACTTTCTTATCTGCCATGGAAATTCTGATAAGCAGGTGCAGGCAATTGCACGTGAAATGAAGGAAAAGGCAGAGGAAAAGGAATATACAGTTAAAAGAATTGAGGGCTTTGATGAAGCAAGATGGATCCTCGTAGATTTAGGGGATGTTGTTGCACATATTTTCCACCGTGATGAAAGAAGCTATTATAATTTGGAACGATTATGGGGCGATGCACCAATTGAAAATGTGCAAAGTGAGCTGAATCAATGAGCTATGGAAAGTTTGCCTATCTTTATGATCAGCTCATGAAAGATGTCCCTTATGATAAATGGGCAGAATTAGTATTAGAGAAGGCAAAGAATTATGAAGTAAATGGAAAAAAACTACTTGATCTAGGCTGTGGGACAGCGGAACTTTCTGTGAAGTTATCTGAGATAGGATTTCAAGTGACGGGCGTAGATCTATCCGAGGATATGCTAACAGTCGCACAGGCAAAAGCTGATGAAAAAGGATTTGCCGTGGAATTTTATCAGCAAAACATGGCTGAACTCGATGGTTTAGGTAATTTTGATATTATTGGAATTTTCTGTGATTCGATAAATTATTTACAGGAAGAAAAAGAGGTTGTTGCGACATTTCAACGTGTCTATCAGCATTTGTCTAGTAATGGTCTCTTTATCTTTGATGTACACTCACTTCATAAAATCATGGAAATATTTACGGATCAAACCTTTACTGCGAATGACGAGGAGATAAGCTTTATTTGGCATTGCTTTGAAGGTGAATATCCTTTCAGTGTAGAGCATGATCTAAGTTTTTTTGTTTTAGACAATGAGACAGGCATGTATGCTCGTTATGATGAAATCCATTATCAGAGGACTTATCCCATTGATGTATATGAGAATTGGCTTCAGGAAACAGGCTTTGAACTCCTTGAAGTTACTGCTGATTTTGAAAATATTCCTCCACAAGATCAATCTGAACGAATCTTTTTTATTTGCAGAAAAGCCTCTAGAAACTAGTATAAGAGCCAGCTTATGCAGCTGGCTCTTTAATTTATAAAAAATTTATTTCTTACATAGGAAGGATTTTTTAATTATATAAAGAATAATTAAATATTGAGAGTATAGTGTTCTTTTACCTGTTTAATATCCTCGTCAAACTTTGCATGTGTCGCCTGGAATACTTTTTCAAACACATCACCTAATTCTTTTTCGAACACCTTGATTCCTTCCCCTGTGATGCCTCCCTTTACACAAACCTTTTCTTGCAGCTTTGGCAAAGTATAGAATCCTTTTTTCATTAGATCTCCCATACCAATTAACATATTCTCAGCTAGTGTTGTAGCGGTTTGCTGGTCAATTTCTGTCTCATTTACTGCTGCCATAATAAACCTTTGTGTTAAATAGCTGAAGAAGGCTGGTCCACAGCTTACAATGTCAGATGCCACTCTCGTAATGTTTTCTTCGATTTCAACAATCCTGGAAATATCGCCAAACATCTTTTTAATAATTGATTTCCACTCTTCCTTGCAATTCTTTCCAAATGATAATAAAGAAACACCTGAAAGTGCTCGATTTGTAATACTTGGTATGACTCTTGCGACAGAACAAGTTGCAATATTTTCTAGCTTATCAACACTAATTGGACTCGTGATGGAAACGATACATTTTTCTTTCGTTAGAAACGGGGTAATATCTTTAATGACGTTGTGAACATCATGTGGTTTAACACAAATAAAGATGAGCGAGGATTTCTCCGCCACATCCTTCCCAGTTGCTGCAACATTTATTTCTTGATAATTCTCCTTTATTTCCAAAGCTTTTGATAAAGTTCGATTGGTTATTGTTATGGAAGAAGGGGAAACGGCCTTCCCATCAATTAAAGCTTCTGTTAGGATTCTCCCCATATTACCTGTACCAATCATTCCAATTTTCAATGTCCTTCCCTCCTTCACAAGCGAGCTTTCTCCTATACATTATGAAATTCCTTATTAGAATATGCTAAATATGAAAGGGTGGTATAGTTGTTACACTTGATTAAAGAGCACAAAATTTACATTATTGCAGGTTTAGCTGCTTGTATTGCAGCCTTTTATTTTATTTATCAGCCAGTGCAGGATCAAAGTACGGTCTTTGAAGAACATGAACTCATTCTATCAAGTGAGCAAATAAGTGCTGAAAATCTGGAGGAGGCAATAATCGATGAGACCCTTTATGTTGATGTAAAGGGAGCAGTAGAAAAGCCTGGAGTATATGAAGCCAAAAGCAATGACCGAGTCATCGACATCATTAACAAGGCTGGTGGATTAATTGAATCAGCGGACGAAGCAAAAATAAACTTTGCTATGAGGGTTGAGGATGAGATGGTTATTTATGTACCGAAAATGGGTGAGGAATCTGAGGAAGCTGTTGAGGCTTTAAGAGTGGGAGGGTCCCAAGGAGCAGGTCAGGCAAAAAATGATGGAAAGGTTAATCTTAATACAGCCAATGAAGCTGAATTACAAACCCTGACAGGAATAGGACCTGCCAAAGCCGCGGCTATTATTGAGTTTCGCGAGACAAATGGTCCATTTAAAGGGATTGAAGATTTAAAATCCATTAGTGGAATTGGGGAAAAAACCTTTGAGAAATTGAGAGAGAGTATTAAAGTAAAATAGAAAACAATATTGACCCATTTTGACATGAGGCTTAAACTTGGCTTATAAGAAAAAGTCTTTGAAAGGTTCGTAAAATTTATTGTAAGGAGTAGGGAAAGTGGGAAGAAAAAGCTGGGATGAATATTTTTTAGATATTGCAACTGAAGTGGGATCCCGTTCGACATGCCCAAGATTACATGTGGGCTGTGTAATTGTTAAGGATAAGCATATTGTATCGACTGGCTACAATGGATCTATTCATGGTCATGACCATTGTGAAGATATAGGCTGCTTAATAAATGATCAGGGAAGATGTATTCGAACTCTTCATTCTGAGCTTAATGCAGTTCTGCATGCAGATAGGAGTTTATTAAAAGGGGCTACTGCCTATGTGACTCATGAGCCATGTGAAAATTGCGCTAAGACAATTGCTCAATCCGGTATTAGTAAAATTGTTTATCGACACGCTTATCCTAATAAATATAATGAATACTTTTTGAAAAACGTTGAAGTGGTTCATCTTCCTTAAGAGGAAGTATCGAATTAAAAGGTGTAGGGTTTTACCTATGCCTTTAACCATTTAAGGGAATGAACAATGAAATAAATGGATAAAGGAGAAAGGATGAAATGAAGGGCAAATGGATTTATTTTACCGTTGCCTCGCTGATGGGAATGTTAGCAAGCTTCATCAATGTTTTTATCTGTATGACTCTATTATTTCTGTTAATATTTCTCTATAAAAAGAAAAATTTTTCAAAGAGGCAGCTTCTTGCAGTAAGTATTTTTTTTACCATGTTTTTTTTGCGAAGTGAAATGATCGAAAGAGCAAATTTCAGCCGTTTAGTTCAAGGTGAAACAAATTTTATTGTTTACTTGCAGGAAAATCTAAAGGTAGATGGAGATACATTTACCGGAACAGCCAAAGAATTAAAACATAATGAAAGGCTAATTCTTACGTATAAAATAAAAACTGAAAAAGAAAAAGCTGATATACTAAAAAGGATAAGAACAGGGATGGCTTGTTCAGTCAGAGGTACATTAGAAGTGCCATACTCCTCAACAAACCAATATGCTTTTGATTATAAGGAGTATCTCTACCGAAATCATACTTATTGGATATTAAAAGCAGATTACTTAACACCCTCCAAATGTATGCCTCAGAAGAAAACACCACTATCTTTTTTCCGTACACTTAGAGAAAATGGGATTGAACATATACATAATTATTTTCCAAAGGATACAGCGCCCCTAGCAATTGCTCTGCTGTTTGGAGATCGAAATTATATTGAAGAAGACGTCCTAACTGCCTATCAAAAGCTCGGGATCGTTCATTTATTAGCCATATCGGGTCTTCATGTCGGAATGCTTTTCGGGATGATTTTCTTTCTTGGCATACGGGCAGGGGTGTCAAAAGAGAAAATGACATCAACCTTGCTTATATTATTGCCATGCTATGCCCTTATTACAGGTGCTTCCCCTTCTGTCATTCGTGCTGTTTTTATGATGATCATATTTTTAGCTCTTCAAAAATGGGGAAGGAACTTTTCACTTTTAACTATTGATGTAATAGGCATTGTCTTCATCTTATATACCTTTTTTTCTCCTTATGTTATTTATAATGTTGGGTTTCAGTTATCCTTTGGCGTAAGCTTTTCCCTTATATTATCCGCCCCCATTATCTTAAAACGCTTCTCTAATCCGATTTCATTATTATTTGCCACTTCTTTCATTTGCCAGCTGGCGGCTACCCCAATCATGTTTTACTATTTTTTTGAAGTTTCATTCATCTCTGTACTAGCTAATATTCTGTTTGTACCTCTATTTTCAATATTCATATTGCCTGCCTTATTTATCATCTTCCTCCTACATCTTTTATTTGGCGGGAATATTAATTTTCTCGTGACTTTAATGAATTTCATTATTTATTGGATGGATGGTATTGCTGGGGGGCTAGCTCAATTGCCATTTGCAACGATTGCTTTAGGAAGGCCCCATTTCATCATTTTGTTTCTTTATTTGATCATATTCCCCTGTTACTTTTCCTTATGGGAGAAAATGAGGGGGATAAAAAAGTCTCTGATCATTCTAATCTTACCGACCCTCCTATTATTACTGCACGGTTCTGTGAATTTTCTATCTCCATACGGAGAGATTACCTTTATTGATGTTGGGCAGGGGGAAAGCATCTTCATAAGACTTCCTCACAGTCAAGGGAACTACCTAATTGATACTGGAGGTACATTAAGGTTCCATACAGAGGAGTGGAAGTTAAGAAAGAATCAATATGAGGTTGGTAAGGATGTGGTCGTACCTTATTTAAAGAGCAAGGGTATTAGGACAATCCATAAGCTTATTTTAACGCATGGGGATTCAGATCATATAGGAGGCGCTCCTGCAATAATAGAAGAAATGAAAGTGAAGAATATTATTTTACCAAAAAGCGAGGAGCTTTCAGAGCTCGAAAAAGTGATCCTATTAAAAGCTAAAAACAAAAAGATTCCCTACTATTTTACAAAATCGGGTGATAGCTGGACGGAAGGTAAGGTTAATTTTCAAGTTTTATCTCCTCAACCGGAAATGGAGTCAGAAAGAAATAATGGTTCCATTGTTTTGTTTACAAAAATCGGGGGATTATCATGGCTGTTTACAGGGGATTTGGAGGAGAGCGGGGAAGAAAAATTAATTAGCCGTTATCATAATTTAAAAATTGATGTATTAAAGGTTGCTCACCACGGCAGTAAATCATCTACCTCTAGTTCGTTCTTAAATCGAATAGAACCAAAGCTTGCCGTTATTTCTGCTGGCAGAAACAATCGTTACGGTCACCCAAATAAAGAAATACTAAATAGCTTAGATGAAAGAAGTATTAAAGTATTACGGACAGATCTAAATGGAGCCATTACTTATTATTTTAAAGGAGACCTAGGAACCTTTTCTACGCAAATGCCATAAGATGTAGTAAATAAATCAGGAATTGAAAAAGAGGCTGCTATTTGCAGCCTCCAAAATTTCCTATGTAGTCATTAAGAGCCTATTACTTTAACGACTGTTGCAATAATAAATAACGTTGCAAAGAAACCGAAAGATACGATAAATCCTACTCCAGAGTCAATAGCATCATTGCGTTTATACTGGACGTCTTTTTCAAATTCATTCACAGTCTACCCCTCCTATTTCCATTATAGTATAAGCTAAAGCGAAGAAAAAATCTAGCTTTCCTCTAACAGCATTTCCTCTAGTGACAAGAGTTGTCACAAATAAGTTAAACTTGAATGGTCACAATAATGATACAGTGATGCACCGTCGTGGCTTGAGTATCCTAGGCCTCATGTTCCGACGTTCATTATAGATGAGGGAATTGGCACAAGATCGGTTCGTGTCAATTCCTTATTGCCTTTACAATTGGTCCGAAAAATGAATGGTAAAGTTTGAGCAACTAGGACATTTGTGTACACTTTGTTACTTGTCAAATTGGACAAGGTTCATTAGGATAAAGATATCCCAATGAGAACGGAGAGAAAGAAAGTGGTTTTTGAATTATGGAAGCAAATTAAAGCAAAAAATCTTTCTCCGATTTTTCTATTATACGGAGCGGAATCATTTCTTATTAATGAAACAAAGCAGTTATTAATTTCCAATATCCTTACTGAGGCCGACATGGATTTTAACCTTTCCTCCTATGATTTAGAAGAAACACCGATTGATGCTGCACTTGAAGATGCGGAGACACTGCCTTTTATAGGTGAAAAGAGACTCATTTTTTTACATAATCCTGTTTTTCTGACATCTGAGAAAACAAAAGAAAAAGTTGAGCATAATTTAGCAAAGCTGGAGGCTTATATAAAAGCACCATCTCCATATTCCATTGTTGTTTTTATTGCTCCTTATGAAAAATTAGATGAACGGAAAAAGCTTACGAAGGAATTAAAAAGAAGTGCAGCGGTTTTGGAGGCCAAAAAGCTGAATGAAGCGGAGTTAAAAGGATGGATTAGAAAACGTGCTGCTTATAATGGTGTTGAAATAGAAGATGAAGCAGTCGAATACACGCTAACTCTTGCAGGTACAAATTTGTTTTTACTAACGAGTGAAATGGATAAGCTTGCATTATATTCAGGTGCGGGCAACAGAATTGATTTCCAATTAGTTGAAAGATTAGTTTCTCGTTCTTTAGAGCAAAATATCTTTGCTCTAGTAGATAAGATTGTACAACGGAAAATTGAAGAGGCATTACGGATCTATTATGATCTGCTTAAGCAAAATGAAGAGCCGATCAAAATTTTATCTGTTATTACTGGACAATTTAGGCTGATTTATCAAGTAAAGGAGCTAGCTAGAAGAGGATATGGCCAACAGCAGATTGCAGGGGCCTTAAAGGTCCATCCTTTCCGCGTTAAGCTAGCTGCAGGACAGGCTCAAGCTTTTGATGAAAAAGAGCTAGCGCAAATAATGAAATTATTAGCAGATTCAGATTTTCAAATGAAGACAGGCGGTATGAATAAAGAATTGCTAATAGAGATGTTTCTGTTTCGCCTACATAGTAAACCAAATTAAAACGACCTAATTGGTCGTTTTTTTGCATAATAAAAGGCTATCTTTAGGAAGATAGCCAAAGCAAGCTTACGCGTTTAAAGTGTTCATTTTTTTCATTAAACGAGACTTTTTACGAGCAGCAGCGTTTTTGTGGATAAGACCTTTAGAAGCGGCTTTGTCTAATTTACGAGCAGCATCAACGAAAGTTTCTTTCGCAGCAGCAGCATCGTTAAGAACGATAGCAGCATCAACCTTCTTAACAGCTGTACGCATAGCAGATTTAACAGTAGCGTTTTGAGCGTTTTTAGATGCGTTCGTTTTCACACGCTTAATAGCAGATTTAATATTTGGCATTCCATTCACCTCCTGAGGGCAGCATCGAGATTATATTATAACTCGACATAAACATTCATTAACAATTTAATATTAAGAACAAGTGATATTTTATCAAACACGCTGGAATTTTGCAATACTCTCCCTTAGTTTTTCCTAATTTCGGACAACTTAAGTTAGGAGTTTTACTGAATGTTTTGCTAAGAAAAGGAAAGAATAGTAAATAGTCTAACTTATAGCAAAAGATGCGAGGGGGATTCAATATGGAAAAGTCAATGGATTTGAGTAAATATTCGATTAGAACAGATTTGGCTATTGAAGCACGGGAAATGGTCATAGCGGATCGCGATAAACATATTCAAGAGGAAGAAAATCTTTCGCATATTGAAGGGGTTATCATTAAAGAAAAAGAAGAGGATGATATTAAAGTATCATATGTTGAAGTGACAAAAGAAGGAGCCAAATCTTTAGGGAAAAAAGAAGGAAAATATTTAACACTAGAAGCAATAGGCATTCGCCAGCAAGATACACCAATGCAAAAAAAAGTTGTCAAAATATTTGCCTCTGAGCTTGCTCAGTTTTTGAAGCAGCTAGGTATTAAAGCGGATGCCTCCTGTTTAGTTGTCGGACTGGGGAATTGGAATGTAACTCCTGATGCTCTTGGACCGCAAGTGTGTGAAAACCTTCTTGTCACGCGACATCTCTATCAATTACAGCCTGAAAGTGTTGAAGAGGGCTATCGTCCTGTCAGTGCTATTGCTCCTGGAGTTATGGGGCTAACAGGTATTGAAACTAGTGATATCATCTTTGGAATTGTTGATAAAACAAAACCAGATTTTGTGATTGTCATTGATGCACTTGCCTCTCGTTCATTAGAAAGAGTAAATTCGACCATTCAAATTTCAGACACTGGAATTCACCCTGGTTCAGGCGTTGGAAATAAGCGAAAAGAAATTAGCCAGGAATCATTAGGGATTCCTGTCATTGCCATTGGCGTTCCAACTGTTGTTGACGCTGTATCTATCACAAGTGATACGATCGACTATATACTAAAACACTTCGGGAAAGAAATGAGAGAAGGGGACAGACCTTCAAGATCGTTGGCTCCTGCAGGAATGAGCTTTGGCGAACGCAGAAAGCTGACTGAAGAAGACCTGCCAGAAGAACACCATAGAAAAACCTTCCTTGGTATGATTGGAACACTGCCTGATGAGGAGAAGAGAAAACTAATATATGAAGTCCTCTCTCCGATTGGACATAACCTAATGGTAACACCGAAAGAAGTAGATATTTTTATTGAGGATATGGCAAATCTTCTTGCCAATGGGCTAAACGCGGCATTACATCAAAATGTTGACCAAGAAAATGCAGGTTTTTATACAAGGTAAATATTTTCTGTTCTATCCTTTCTAGCGAAGTCATATGAATTACTAGACTAGCAAAGAGAGGTGGAAGAATGAAACCTATTAAAACGAACGGAATTGCTGTGTTTATACAAGGGACAAGCTTACTAAAAATATTTGGCGGTTTTCTGCTGTTCTTATTTATGATTTTTTCACTGAGCGGTGTTTTAACTGTGTTAAAACCCGAATATAGAATCAGCTCATCATCTGTAAATACGGCTGCTAATAAAATAACTGGAGAAATGCTCTATCATTTCCTTGGTTGGGAAAACCATCATTTTATGCAAAGCTTGGACGATCAGACGGGCTCCCCAACCATCATGAACATGTTATTTAAACTTTCTACTAATATCAATTTAGATGATCCAAGAAGTTTATTGGGAAGGGAATTACCCTATTTCTCTATATATGACAAGGAAATTTTAGTCGCAGGTGAGGGCACGAATTATACGAATATGCCATTTGAATCCGCCCCGCCCATTGAGCTCCTTAGGGCTGAACAGCAAGCTACACTTCAGAATATCGAGGATTTAGAGAAGCCAAGCGGAGAAAAAACAGCGGAACCATCGATAAACACTACAGGTGATAGAAAAGTCGTTTATTTATATTTTTCCCATAATACGGAATCTTTTCTTCCGTATTTAAAGGATGTGGCTAATCCCGATTTTGCTCATCATTCCCAATTAAATGTTACTAAAATTGGCGATAAGCTAAAGGAAGAACTGGAGCGGAAAGGGATCGGGACAACGGTTGAAAAGACGGATATACAAGCAAAGCTGAATGAAAAAGGATGGGATTATTGGCGATCCTATCAAGAGTCTAGATCAGCTGTTCAAGCAGCAACGAGTAACGACCGAAATTTGACTTATTTAATTGATATTCATCGGGATTCCCATAGAAAAAAGGATACAACGAAAGAGATTAATGGAAAACCATATGCAAAGCTAGCCTTCGTCATTGGAACAGAGCATCCGAATTATGAAAAGAATGCACGTTTAGCCAATGAATTGCATAAAAGACTCGAGGAAAAATACAAAGGTTTAAGCAGGGGGGTTCTGCCTCAGCAAGGATCGGGCAATAACGGTATATATAATCAGGATTTATCAGAAAATGCCATATTAATTGAATTTGGCGGTGTTGATAACACATTTGAAGAATTAAATCGGTCGGCAGAGGCACTAGCAGACGTATTTAGCGAATTTTATTGGCAAGCGGAAAGTGTTAGTAATCCTGTACAAGAACAGTCTGAAAAGAAATAGTATAGATAGGTGATCAGTTATGAAATGGTTTATGTTGAAGACCTTTTTTCTTACAATACTCATGTTTATTGTTGTATTATTTAGCATGCAGCAGGCTAGTGAAGGGATAACAAAGATGAAAGGCTATAATGATGCAAATTTCAAAGGAGCATTCACCTTACAGGAGAATGACAGTGGAGGTCTGCAAGCATCCATTTTAGGCAATGATGTTTCAAGTCATGACCTCGAGCAGAAAAAAGCGAAGCTGGAGGAAATGAAAGCCTATAACTTTTTTTCAACAATGGGAAAGAAGCTATCTGAAGGCATTTCCACTATGACTGAAACCGTGGTGCATTTCATAACTGATTTAATAAGAGAAAAATAATGCGGCTGCATCGATGCAGCCGTTTTTGTTTTATACTAGAATACATCCGAAGTGAAACTTATTTTTTGTTTCATCGTATATTAATCAGCCACTGGCATTGAATCTTCATAAACGGACTGCTATAATCTAAAAATAGTGCATATTTTGTGCGTTAAAAGGAAGATATTTTTTATTAGATGTTTTACACTGGCGCAAAGAGCGCATGCGTTTTTCTATGTAGGAGTGAAATAATGAACAGAGAAGATAGACTTAATAGACAATCAAAGATACGGAATTTTTCTATTATCGCTCATATCGATCATGGAAAATCCACTTTAGCTGACCGAATATTAGAAAAGACGAATACTTTAACGTCAAGAGAAATGAAGGATCAGCTGCTAGATTCTATGGATTTAGAAAGAGAACGAGGCATTACAATAAAGCTAAATTCAGTTCAATTAAAATATAATGCGAAAGATGGAGAAACTTACACCTTTCATTTAATCGATACCCCAGGGCACGTCGACTTCACTTATGAAGTGTCCCGCAGTTTGGCTGCATGTGAAGGTGCCATTCTAGTTGTCGATGCAGCACAAGGGATTGAAGCACAGACACTAGCAAACGTGTATTTAGCAATTGATAATGATTTAGAAATTGTGCCGGTCATTAATAAAATAGACCTTCCTAGTGCTGACCCAGAGCGTGTAAGGAATGAAATAGAAGAAGTAATCGGTCTTGATGCTTCTGAGGCTGTTCTTGCTTCCGCTAAAGCTGGCATCGGTATTGAGGACATTTTAGAACAGATCGTAGAAAAGGTTCCTGCACCAACAGGAGATCCGGACGCCCCTCTAAAAGCACTTATTTTTGACTCGTTATTCGATGCTTACCGTGGAGTTGTAGCTTATATCCGAGTAGTCGAAGGAACAGTAAAAGCTGGGGACAAAATTAAAATGATGGCAACTGGCAAGGAATTCGATGTAGTTGAAGTTGGTGTCTTTTCCCCAAAAGCACAAGTCCGTGAAGAGCTGACTGTTGGGGATGTAGGGTTCTTAACCGCAGCAATCAAAAATGTTGGCGATACTCGTGTGGGTGATACCATTACAAATGCAAAAAATGGCGCAACCGAGCCTCTTCCTGGATACCGTAAATTGAATCCGATGGTTTTTTGCGGATTATATCCAATCGACAGTGCCAAATTTAATGATCTTCGTGAAGCTTTAGAGAAACTTGAACTTAATGACTCGGCTTTACAATTCGAGCCCGAAACATCTCAGGCTCTCGGGTTCGGCTTCCGCTGCGGATTTTTAGGACTCCTTCATATGGAGATTATCCAAGAGCGTATCGAGCGTGAATTCAAAATCGATTTAATTACAACAGCACCAAGTGTAATATATGATGTCATTTTGACAGATGGCTCCAATATTAAAATTGATAACCCATCCAAAATGCCAGATCCGCAAAAAATTGAACGCGTTGAGGAGCCATATGTAAAAGCAACCATGATGGCGCCAAATGACTATGTTGGAGCGATTATGGAGCTTTGCCAAGAAAAACGCGGAATCTTTATTAATATGCAGTATATGGATGAGACTCGTGTTAATATTACTTATGAAATTCCATTATCTGAAATTGTGTATGATTTCTTTGATCAGCTTAAATCAAACACAAAAGGATATGCTTCGTTTGACTATGAGTTAATTGGTTATAAGCCATCCAAGCTCGTTAAAATGGATATCCTTTTAAACGGAGAAAAAGTAGATGCATTGAGCTTTATCGTCCATAAAGATTTCTCTTATGACCGTGGAAAGATAATTGTAGAAAAACTTAAGGAACTTATTCCACGCCAGCAATTCGAGGTTCCGGTCCAAGCGGCAATTGGCCAGAAGATAATTGCTCGTTCAACCATTAAGTCAATGGGGAAAAATGTATTAGCGAAGTGTTACGGTGGAGACATTTCCCGTAAACGTAAGCTGCTGGAAAAGCAAAAAGAAGGTAAGAAACGCATGAAGCAAGTAGGATCGGTAGAAGTTCCTCAAGAAGCTTTCATGGCTGTTTTGAAAATGGACGATACCAACAAAAAGAAGTAAAATAGATAGATTCTATAAAAGGAGGTTGGAAATGCTGTCAAAATAAAAGCAGCTCCGGCCTCTTTTTTAATGAAATAAATAATAAGGGTGTGTTAATAATGATAAAAGCAGCCTATATTCATATCCCTTTCTGTGAGCATATTTGCCACTATTGTGATTTTAATAAAGTGTTTCTCGAAGGGCAGCCTGTTGATGAGTATCTTAATTCATTAAATAAAGAAATGGAGCTAACATTAATTGATTCCCCTGCCGTCCAATTAAATTCCATTTTTGTCGGGGGAGGCACGCCAACTGCATTAAATGAACAGCAGCTTGATATGCTTTGCCGAATCATAAAAGACCGCCTGCCATACAACGAACAAACGGAGTTTACGTTTGAGGCAAATCCCGGTGACCTCTCAGAAGAAAAACTTCGTATTCTTTACGAAGCAGGAGTTAATAGAATTAGCTTCGGGGTACAGACTTTTAATGAAGAACTGCTTAAGAAAATTGGCAGGGTGCATCGAGCAAAAGATGTTTTTCAATCTGTTGAAGCTGCAAAAAAAATAGGCTTCGAAAATATTAGCATTGATTTAATCTATAGCTTGCCTGGACAAACAGTGTCTGATTTCAGAGAAACATTAGAGACTTCTTTCACGTTAGATATTGACCACTATTCTGGTTATTCTCTTATTATCGAGCCCAAAACCGTATTCTATAACTTGATGAGAAAAGGAAAGCTCCAATCTCCAGGAGAAGACACAGAAACAGAAATGTTCAAAATATTAATGGAAGAGATGGATAAACATGGTTTCAACCAATATGAAATCAGTAACTTCTCTAAACCAGGATTTGAGAGCAAACATAATCTAACTTATTGGAATAATGAGTGGTATTACGGATTTGGTGCTGGAGCACATGGGTATGTTAATGGCAAACGTATTTCCAATCATGGACCATTAAAAAAGTATATGGACTCATTGAAGATGGGGAGATTGCCTATACTCGAAGAAAGCCATGTTACACGGACTGAGCAGATTGAAGAAGAAATGTTTTTAGGTCTAAGAAAAACAGCAGGCGTAGCCATTTCTCGCTTTATCGAGAAATTTGGTGAAAATCCTGTCGAATTATTTAAAGAGGAATTGAAAGAATTAAAAAATCGTGAATGGATCATCGTTACTGAAAATCAGATTCAATTATCGAAAAAAGGACGGTACCTTGGAAATGAAGTTTTTCAGTTCTTTCTAAGATAAAAAATCACATCTCGTTTTTATTGACACCAAACCATTGATTTGATAATTTATTAGTAGAATTAGCACTCACATCTAAAGAGTGCTAACAGAGGTGATAATTGTGTTGACTGATCGCCAATTATTGATCTTTCAGGTTATTGTTGATGATTTTATTCAATCTGCGCAGCCAGTCGGTTCAAGAAGTTTGTCGAAAAAGGACAAAATTACATTTAGTTCTGCGACAATTCGAAACGAAATGTCTGATTTAGAAGAGCTGGGGTTTATTGAAAAAACACATACCTCATCCGGAAGAATTCCTTCCGAAAAAGGGTATCGCTATTATGTGGATCATTTGCTTTCTCCTCAAAAGCTAAATCAGCAGGATATCCATAAGTTAAAGTCTGTATTTGCCGAAAGAATTTTTGAACTTGAAAAGATTGTACAGAGGTCAGCTAAAATATTATCGGAACTGACTAACTATACTTCAATTGTGTTAGGCCCCGCTGTTAAAGATAATAAATTAAAGAGAATTCAAATCGTTCCTTTAAATAATCAGACAGCCATTGCGATCATTGTCACTGATTCTGGTCATGTCGAGAATCGAATGTTTCATCTTCCTGAAACAATGAATTCCGGTGATCTTGAAAAACTGGTCAATATTTTGAATGATCGCTTAGCTGGCGCTCCAATTGAAAGCTTGAATGAAAAAATCTATAAAGAAGTAGCTATTCTTCTAAGGCAGCATATTACTAATTATGATTATATTCTGCATTCTATCGCAGATACACTAAAGATCCCAGCTCACGAGAAGCTATTCTTTGGCGGAAAATCAAATATGCTTAGTCAGCCTGAATTTCATGACATTGAAAAAATAAAAAATTTAATGGATATGATTGAACACGAAGATAGCATTTATGAGCTAATTCGAAAAAACAAGTCAGGAATTAATGTCAAAATAGGCAAAGAAAATAATAATACAGCTATGGAAAATTGCAGTTTAATTACAGCAACATATTCAATGGGTGCTGAACAACTAGGGACCATTGCTATATTAGGTCCTACAAGGATGGAATATTCCCGTGTAATTAGTTTATTGGACTATATTAGCACAGACCTTTCAGCCGTATTGACGAAGCTGTATCAAAGTGATTGACGTTGGAAATATTGACTAAGGGTGGGGGCCCCTCAGGGTCAAGACCCCCATCCCTTTCCTTGTGTTTATTTATTTGTACTTAAAGGGAGGTGAATAAATTGGCAGATGAAAAAAATATTTTAGAAGAAGAAACAATCCAAAATTCTGATCAAGCTGATGAGACTGATGTTTCTGAAACGGAAACTGCAGCCCATTCTGATGATACAGAAGCAGTGAACGAACTTTCTGAAGAAGCTTCTTTAGAAGAACAACTTGTGAAAGCTCAGGAAAAAACGGTTGAGTTAGAGGCCAAACTAGCTGATATAGAAAACCGTTACTATCGTCTTCAAGCCGATTTTGATAATTCCAGACGGAGAGCAAGATTAGATATTGAATCGTCTGAAAAATATAGAGCTCAAAAGTTAATTTCTGATTTGCTGCCTGCTATCGATAATTTTGAGAGAGCGCTGCAAATGGAATCTGATAATGAACAAGTGAAATCCGTTCTTCAAGGAATGGAAATGGTTTATCGCAGCTTGCTGGAAGCTCTGAAAAATGAAGGAGCAGAACAGATTGAAGCTGTTGGGAAGGAATTTGATCCTCAAGTCCATCAAGCAGTTATGCAAGCTGAGGTGGAAGGCTTCGAGTCAAATACTGTAGTAGAGGAATTCCAAAAAGGCTATATTTTAAAGGACAGAGTGATCCGTCCGGCTATGGTAAAAGTAAATTCATAAGATACATATTTTCGGGAGGTAAGAAACATGAGCAAAATCATTGGAATCGATTTAGGTACTACAAACTCATGTGTTTCCGTTTTAGAAGGCGGAGAGGCAAAAGTTATTCCAAATCCAGAGGGTAACCGCACAACTCCTTCTGTCGTTTCTTTCAAAAATGGGGAGCGTCAAGTTGGGGAAGTGGCAAAACGTCAAGCGATTACGAATCCACATACGATTATGTCTGTTAAGCGTCATATGGGAACAGATTTTAAGGTAGAGGCTGAAGGAAAACCGTATACTCCTCAAGAAATTTCAGCTATTATTCTTCAACACTTAAAATCATATGCTGAAGAGTATCTTGGTGAAAAAGTAACGAAAGCGGTTGTTACAGTTCCAGCATATTTTAATGATGCTGAACGCCAAGCTACAAAAGATGCTGGAACAATTGCTGGTCTTGAAGTTGAACGTATTATTAATGAGCCTACAGCTGCTGCTTTAGCTTATGGTATGGATAAGACAGATGAAGATCAAACAATTCTTGTATTTGACCTTGGTGGAGGAACGTTTGACGTATCCATTCTTGAACTGGGAGACGGTGTATTCGATGTAAAAGCTACAGCTGGTGATAACCGTCTTGGCGGTGATGATTTTGACCAAGCGATAATCGACTATTTAGTTCAGGAATTCAAAAAAGAAAATGCCATCGATCTTTCAAAAGATAAAATGGCTACTCAGCGTTTAAAGGATGCAGCTGAAAAAGCGAAAAAGGATTTATCTGGAGTCACTTCTACTCAAATTTCCTTGCCATTCATTACAGCAGGGGAAGCAGGTCCTTTACACCTTGAAGTAACATTAACAAGAGCTAAATTTGATGAGCTTACAGCAGATTTAGTTGAACGTACTATGGGCCCTACTCGTCAAGCATTAAAAGATGCAGGACTTTCGCCTTCTGAAATTGATAAGATTATTCTTGTTGGTGGTTCAACTCGTATTCCTGCCGTTCAAGAAGCGATCAAGAAAGAAACGGGCAAGGAGCCTCATAAAGGTGTTAACCCTGATGAAGTAGTAGCGATGGGTGCAGCAATCCAAGGTGGAGTAATCTCTGGTGATGTTAAGGATGTTGTCCTATTAGACGTTACACCACTTTCACTTGGTATCGAAACTATGGGTGGCGTATTTACGAAGCTAATTGACCGTAATACAACAATCCCAACATCTAAATCACAAGTGTTCTCGACTGCTGCTGATAATCAGTCAGCTGTAGATATTCATGTTCTACAAGGTGAGCGTCCAATGTCAGCAGACAATAAAACATTAGGCCGCTTCCAACTTGGAGATATTCCTCCTGCACCTAGAGGAATACCTCAAATCGAAGTGACTTTTGATATCGATAAAAACGGTATTGTAAATGTTCGTGCAAAAGATCTAGGCACAAATAAAGAACAAGCAATTACAATTAAATCTTCAACAGGTTTATCTGATGAAGAAATCGAAAAAATGGTAAGAGAAGCTGAAGAGAATGCGGAAGCAGACAAGAAGCGTAAGGAAGAAGTAGAGCTTCGGAATGAAGCAGATCAACTCGTTTTCACTACTGAAAAAACAATGAAGGATCTTGAAGGTAAAGTAGATGAAGCTGAAGTGGCAAAAGCAAATGAAGCAAAAGATGCTTTAAAAGCTGCCATTGAAAAGAATGATTTAGAAGAAATTAAAGCGAAGAAAGATGCTTTACAAGAAATCGTTCAAGCATTGACAATGAAGCTT
This sequence comes from Bacillus sp. JJ1532, assembly GCF_036965085.1. Classification (NCBI taxonomy): domain Bacteria; kingdom Bacillati; phylum Bacillota; class Bacilli; order Caryophanales; family Bacillaceae; genus Bacillus; species Bacillus sp. JJ1532. Next base: position 176,054 of record NZ_JBALOW010000016.1, on the reverse strand, counting down.
TATGAAGAAGCTGCTAAACAAGCTCAAGGAGCGCAAGGGGCACAAGGTCAAGAAGGTAATAGCAGCGATGACAATGTAGTTGACGCAGAATTCGAAGAGGTTAAAGACGATAAATAAGTCTCAAAATCTTAAATGATGAAAAAGTCAAAGTCAGGTCATTCTTGACTTTGACTTTTATTTTTGAATGTCTAGCTCCAGCGCCTACCCCCTCGAGGTCATAAGCCAATCCTCCCAGAAAGGTAAAGAGCACCTTTCCGGGAGGCTTGTCTTATGCTTGTCGGGGGTGATCAAGGCGCTTGCACTTTTCTATTAGAAGCTGTTAAAATAATCTTTATGTGAAAAGATTCGGGGAGTGGTAATCAATGAGTAAAAGGGATTACTATGAAGTCCTTGGTGTCAGTAAAGGGGCATCCAAGGATGAATTAAAAAAGGCTTATCGAAAGCTATCCAAAAAATATCATCCAGATATTAATAAAGAACCAGATGCAGATGAGAAATTTAAAGAAGTAACAGAAGCATATGAAGTATTAAGTGATGACCAAAAACGTGCTCATTACGACCAATTTGGCCACACTGACCCTAATCAGGGCTTTGGCGGCGGAGGTTTTGAAGGATTCGGCGGCTTTGAAGACATTTTTAGTACTTTCTTTGGCGGCGGCGGATCACGCAGAAGAGATCCAAATGCTCCACGGCAAGGTGCTGATTTACAATACACAATGACTTTATCTTTTGAGGACGCAGTTTTTGGCAAGGAAACGGAAATTGAAATTCCTCGTGAAGAAACTTGTGAAACTTGTAACGGATCAGGTGCAAAGTCAGGTACTAAGCCTGAAACATGCGGACAATGTCATGGTTCTGGACAGATTAATATGGAACAAAATACGCCTTTTGGCAAAATTGTAAATCGCAGAACTTGCCACCATTGTAATGGTACCGGTAAACAGATTAAACATAAATGTTCCACTTGCGGCGGGGATGGAAAAGTAAAAAAACGCAAAAAAATAGCAGTTAAAATTCCAGCGGGTATTGATGACGGACAACAGCTTCGAGTATCTGGTCAAGGGGAGCCTGGGGTTAACGGAGGTCCTTCTGGAGATTTATACGTTGTTTTCCATGTTCGCTCTCATGAATTCTTTGAACGTGATGGCGATGATGTCTATTGTGAAATGCCAATCACCTTTGTTCAGGCTGCTCTAGGGGACGAGGTAGAAGTACCGACCCTGTATGGAAAAATAAAATTAAAAGTCCCAGCAGGCACGCAAACAGGTACAAAGTTCCGCTTAAAGGAAAAAGGGATCCAAAATGTAAGAGGATATGGCAAAGGCGATCAGCATATTATCGTGCGCATCGTAACCCCAACAAAGCTGTCAGAAAAACAGAAACAGCTGCTTCAAGAATTTGCAGAGATAAGTGGGCAAGTACCTCAAGGAGAACAAGAGGAAAGCTTTTTTGATAAAGTAAAGCGTGCATTTAAGGGCGATTAACCGCAGATTAACGGGCTGTAAGACTCCCGCTTGAAGAAGTTGAAAAACGAACTTCTAAGAGGGAGATCAAACGGCCCGTAAAGGCCCGATTATAGGAACACAGACTAAGAACGCCACGTCCTGTGGCAACGTCTGTGTGACCCACATCCTGTGGGCCGCAACTAACATTCAGTGGGGAAAAGGCGCCCCCACTGAATGAAGTTTCACTTTATGGAAATGGAGTTGGAAACATTGAAATGGTCAGAGATCAGCATTCATACGACAAATGAGGCAGTAGAACCAATTTCAAATATACTGCATGAAGCAGGAGCAAGCGGAGTTGTCATTGAAGATCCATTAGAACTTAAAAAAGAAAGAAAAGATCAATTCGGTGAAATCTACCAGCTCAATCCATTAGACTATCCTGAAGAAGGGGTTATCGTCAAAGCTTATTTGCCTGTAAATAGTTTTCTTGCAGAAACGATAGATGGAATTAAAGAAGAAATCAATAATCTCCTTTTATATAATATCGATATTGGCAAAAATGATATTAGCATCAGTGAGGTTAATGAAGAGGAATGGGCAACTGCCTGGAAGAAATATTACCATCCAGTAAAGATTTCTGAAAGATTTACAATCGTTCCAAGCTGGGAAGAATACACCCCTGTTTCCAGTGATGAATTACTCATTGAGCTTGACCCAGGGATGGCATTTGGAACTGGTACTCATCCAACAACAGTTATGTGTATTCAAGCGTTAGAAAGAACCGTAAAAAAGGGAGACAACATTATCGATGTTGGTACAGGTTCAGGTGTATTAAGCATTGCAGCTGCTATGCTTGGTGCTGAAAAAGTTACAGCACTTGATCTCGATGAGGTTGCTGTGAACTCTGCCCGGGAAAATATTGAATTGAATAAAGTTCATGATATTGTAAATGTTGCACAAAATAATCTGCTTGATGGAATCACCGGAAAGGCAGACGTTGTAGTAGCAAATATATTAGCTGAGGTTATCCTCAGATTTACTAATGATGTTGCTACAGTAGTGAAAAAAGACGGCTTCTTTATTGCATCAGGCATTATCCTGCAGAAAAAACAAGAAGTGAAGGATGCAATGATTACAGCGGGATTCCAAATCGAAGAAACGATTCAAATGGAAGATTGGGTTGCGTTAATCGGCAGAAGAAATTAGCACGGACGTTAGAACATAATTATGAATTCATTTTAGAAAAGGGGGGGCCTTCTATATGTTCCCTCTTTTTATACGTTAATAATAGAAGAAGGCAGAAAAGAGGGTGATCATTTTGCAGCGTTATTTTGTTAATCAATCTGCGATTGATAATTGTTTCACTATTACATCTGATGATTATCACCACATTGTTCGCGTAATGAGAATGAAGGAAGGCGATCAGCTTATTTGTGTAGATCCCCTGAAAACAAGTGCTGTTTGCTCAATTGTAGAAATTACCGCTGAAAAAGTGATTGCAGAAGTTGTAAAATGGGAAGAAGGGTCCCCTGAATTGCCGATTTATATAACAATTGTGAGCGGATTGCCTAAAGGGGATAAGCTGGAATGGATTATCCAAAAGGGAACTGAACTTGGAGCATATCGATTTATCCCTTTTATTTCAGCACGCTCAGTAGTAAAATGGGATGAGAAAAAGGGCGCAAAGAAAGTCGAAAGGTGGCAGAAAATTGCCAAAGAAGCGGCTGAGCAGTCTCATAGAACCATTTTACCTGAAGTCATGACTCCTCAAAATATGAAAGCTTTAATTAAAGCAAGCGAGAAGTATGACTATAAGCTGATTGCTTTTGAAGAAGAAGCGAAGCAAGGAGAGAAATCTCAACTATATAAAACCATGGCTAACATTCAACATGGCCAATCACTTATGATCGTATTTGGACCTGAGGGCGGATTAACTGAGCAGGAAGTCTCTTTATTAAAAGAAAACGGTTTTCAGGCTTGCGGGTTAGGTCCACGGATATTAAGAACGGAAACGGCACCGCTTTATGCACTATCAGCTGTTTCCTATCATTTTGAACTAATGGAGTGAAAAAATATGCCTACAGTTGCATTTCATACACTTGGCTGTAAAGTGAATCATTATGAAACAGAGGCCATTTGGCAATTATTTAAAGAAACAGGATATGATCGGGTCGATTTTGAATCAATGTCCGATGTTTATGTCATTAATACTTGTACGGTTACGAATACCGGAGATAAGAAAAGCCGTCAGGTTATCCGTAGAGCGATTCGAAAAAACCCGGATGCGGTTATTTGTGTGACAGGCTGTTATGCCCAAACCTCTCCAGCAGAAATTATGGCCATCCCAGGGGTTGATATCGTAGTAGGAACGCAGGATCGCGTGAAAATGCTAGATTATATCGCTCAATACAAGCAAGAACGCCAGCCGATTAACGGGGTAGGCAATATTATGAAAAGCCGCGTATATGAAGAGCTTGATGTGCCTGCTTTTACAGATCGTACACGTGCTTCCCTTAAAATACAAGAAGGCTGTAATAACTTCTGCACATTTTGTATCATTCCTTGGGCACGCGGATTAATGCGTTCAAGAGACCCGCAAGAAGTTATTCGCCAGGCACAGCAATTAGTGGATGCTGGCTATAAAGAAATTGTCCTAACAGGTATTCATACAGGCGGCTACGGAGAGGACATGAAAGATTATAACTTGGCAATGCTCCTTCGTGATTTAGAAGCACAAGTAAAGGGATTAAAGCGAATCAGAATCTCCTCTATAGAAGCAAGCCAGATTACGGACGAAGTTATTGAGGTTATTAATCAATCTAACATGATCGTAAGACATCTTCATATCCCGCTGCAGTCAGGGTCAAATACGGTTCTAAAAAGAATGCGCAGAAAATATACAATGGAGTTCTTCGGCGAACGTCTAGATCGCTTAAAAGAAGCTCTCCCAGGTTTAGCAGTTACTTCTGATGTCATTGTCGGCTTCCCAGGTGAAACAGAAGAGGAATTTATGGAAACGTATAATTTTATTAAAGAACATAAATTCTCAGAGCTGCATGTTTTCCCTTACTCTAAACGAACAGGAACGCCAGCAGCCAGAATGGAAGATCAAATAGACGAAGAAGTGAAGAATGAACGTGTTCATCGCTTAATTTCTTTATCTGACCAGCTTGCAAAAGAATACGCATCCCAATTTGAGGGAGAGGTTCTGGAAGTCATTCCTGAGGAAGAATTCAAGGAACAGCAGGAAGGCGGACTATATGTCGGCTATACTGATAATTATCTTAAAGTTGTTTTCCAAGCAACTGAAGAAATGGTCGGAAAAATTGTGAAAGTAAAAATCACAAAAGCCGGATACCCATATAACGATGGACAATTTGTCCGAGTATTAGATGAACTGGAAAATTGTGAAGAAGAAGCAGCAGTATAAAACATTCTAATTAAATGATAATATGTAAAGAGCTAATCGATTGCGATTAGCTCTTTACTCATTCCTTTATTTTAAAATAGCAAATAATAAATGATAAAAATTAATAAACTAAATAATGCCCTTTTAAATTGGAATAATAAGTTTATTAATATAAAACAAGTTATTTATGCAAATGAACCTGCTCATAATTATTCAACTCGAAATTTTTTCTTATGAGTGATATGATGTAAGAGGTACGTACAACTTGTTAGTTTGAAAGGAGTCATTATAATGGCGAAAAACGTAGCTGGAATGATCGATCATACATTACTAAAAGCAGATGCAACTAAGGAGCAAATTGAAAAAATTTGTGCTGAAGCGAAAGAATATCAATTTGCATCAGTGTGCATAAATCCTGCTTGGGTGAAGCTTTCAAGTCAATTATTGAGCGGAACAGATGTAAAAGTCTGCACAGTAATTGGTTTTCCTTTAGGTGCTTCAACGCCTGAAACAAAGGAATTTGAAACTAAAAATGCAATTGAAAACGGTGCAACTGAAGTAGATATGGTGATCAATATTGGAGCATTAAAAAGCGGAGATCATGAATTAGTCGAAAGAGATATCCGTGCTGTAGTGAATGCAGCAAAAGGAAAGGCTTTAACAAAGGTGATTATTGAAACTTCTCTACTTTCCGAAGTAGAAAAGGTTAGAGCATGTGAAATATCTGTAAAAGCTGGAGCAGACTTTGTAAAAACGTCAACAGGCTTCTCTACTGGCGGAGCAACTGTTGAAGATATCGCTCTAATGAGAAAAACAGTGGGTCCAAACATCGGTGTCAAGGCTTCTGGCGGCGTAAGAAGTGCAGAGGATGCACAGAAGATGATTCAAGCGGGAGCAACAAGAATTGGAGCAAGCTCAGGAGCAGCAATCGTTAACGGATTAACAAGCGATTCAGACTACTAAAAAAATGCCGGATCTCCGGCATTTTTTCTTTTGGGTTGACAGTTAGTTAATGACGTCCGTGGATTCTAATGATTATTTTCCCAAATTGAGTAGCAAATGGAAGTACCATTAAAGATGTGATAACGTTAAAGATAACACCGATATGTGCGAGCTGGACATCTGGTGCGGATGCTAATTGCAGACCGAGGGAAGTCAGGAAGCTGATAAATGGATAAAAAATCACAACTCCGATGACATTTAGCCAAATATGAGCGTACGCGCAAAGCCTTGCCTCTTTTCCTCCCAATAATGATGCTAAAAAAGCATCGACACATGTTCCAATATTGGAACCAAGCATGATTGCTATTCCTGTGTCCAGCCCGAATGCTCCTCCAGATAGAAAGCCCATAATGATGCCTGTAGTCGCAGTACTGGACTGAATGATTGCTGTAATAATAGTTCCAGCAAGTATACTTAAAAGGTAACTTCCTTTTAATTCAATTAATAGTTGATTGACAAATTCAATCGATCTTAATGGCCCTGCTAAATATTCGAATCCCCCCATCGCTGCAAAAACTGCAGATATACCTAGTAAGATTAATCCAATACTCCTTACATTTCTGTTCCCAATCAATAATAATACAGCACCTAAAAGGGCAAAAGGAATAAGGAAAGATTCAATATCAAATGTAATTAATTCAGTTGTTAACGTTGTTCCAATATTCGTTCCTAAAATAATTCCAATCGACTGAGGAAATGAAAGCAGCCTTGCAGAAATGAGCCCGATCATAATAATCATCACCGCTGAGCTGCTCTGCAATATACAAGTTATGCCTATGCCCGCTAATAATCCTTTCCAAGGAGTGGCTGTTAATTTAGTTAGTACATTTTTTAAAGAATCCCCAGATAAATTATATAGACCTGATCGAAGCAAGGTCATTCCGTATATAAAAAGTCCAATGAATAAAATAAATAGAAATAGCTGGGTCAAGCTCCCACCCCCTATCTCTATATGTATGGCAACTGAGCCAAGGACATGCCTTTTTATCTTTTTTATGACCGCACTCTTTAAATAATAGGGTTTTTCAACTAGTACTATGAAGGTTTATGTCGAAAATAGCAGGAAAATTTATGGCATGTACATTGGAGCGATGCTGCTGTTGAATTTCATTGTGAAAAACACTTCTGAGGGGGCTATTAACAGTTGACCTTGATTCACGGTTATATTATAATTGCAAAGTACATGGAAAAATCCATGTTGGTGTAAGTGTGTTGTGCTCGGAGGGAGGGAAAGAGAATGTCTAAAACCGTCGTTCGTAAAAACGAATCGCTTGAAGATGCTCTTCGTCGCTTTAAACGTACTGTATCTAAGTCTGGTACTATACAAGAAGCAAGAAAGCGCGAATTCTACGAAAAACCTAGTATTAAACGTAAGAAAAAGTCTGAGGCTGCAAGAAAACGTAAGTATTAAGAGAGGGTGTCCATTATGAGTCTTCTCGAACGTTTAAATGAGGATATGAAACAAGCGATGAGGAACAAAGAAAAAGATAAGCTAACTGTTATTCGGATGATTAAAGCTGCCTTGCAGAATGAAGCAATTAAGCATGGACAAGACTTATCCGAAGATCAAGAGCTTACTGTCCTTTCTCGCGAAGTTAAACAACGCAAGGATTCCCTCCATGAATTTGAAAAAGCAGGTCGTGAAGATCTTGTTGAAAAAATTCATACTGAACTTCAGTATGTCGAACTATATATGCCTAAACAGCTCTCTGAAGATGAGGTTTCAAAGATCGTACAAGAAACGGTTGCTGAAATAGGTGCAAAATCTAAAGCTGAGATGGGTAAGGTAATGGCTGCCATTATGCCGAAAGTAAAAGGCAAAGCAGATGGAGCACTTGTAAATAAACTTGTACAACAACACCTTTCATAAAAAACAAAACCATTGTATAAAAGACCGTGAGCATTCGCTTTCGGTCTTTTTTAATAGTTAGTAAAGAGACAAAATATTCATAAAAGAATTAGCCAAGTATGAAACCTTTTTTAGTTGAATACGTAAAAGAACTAGATGCATTGTTTTGGAGGGAGGGGAGAGCTTTGAGATTAAGAAGGATATTCATCATTTTTTCATTCCTTTTTGCTTTTATCCTAATGATTATCCCATTTAAAGGAAATGCTGATAATGAAATTGTCTATGTCGTTTCGATTCAAGATACAGTAGAAAAAGGTCTGTTTGCTTATTTAAACAGGGCTGTTCATTTAGCTGAGGAAGACAAGGCATCTGCGATTATTTTTGATATTGATACCCCTGGAGGGGCAGTGGATGCCGCTGGGAAAATTGGGAAGTTATTAACATCAACAGATGTGAAGACGATTTCATTTGTGAACAAACAGGCTTTATCTGCTGGTGCTTATATTGCACTAAATACAGATGAAATCTATATGGTGCCAGGTTCTACAATGGGGTCAGCGGCCATTATTGATCAACAGGGAAATACTGCTGGGAAGAAGGCTGAATCCTATTGGTTTGCGGCAATGGAGGAGGCAGCAAAGCAGAGTAAAAGAAACCCGATTTATGCGCTAGCAATGGCAGATGAGTCTATCAATCTTCCTGAAGTTGGAGCCCCTAAAGGAAAGTTACTCACTCTAGGTGCTGAAAAGGCATTGGAAGTAAAGTATTCAGAAGGGACTTTCAATAATTTGAATGAACTTCTCGATCATCTTGGTTATTCTGATGCTGAGGTCAAAACAGTGGAAGAAAGCTTTGCAGAAAAAATAGCGAGATTTATTACCCATCCTGTAGTGATACCGATATTATTATCTATTGGAAGTTTGGGACTAATCCTAGAATTGTATTCCCCCGGCTTCGGGCTTCCCGGATTTATGGGATTGTCTGCATTATTATTGTTTTTCTATGGACATTTAGTTGCAGGTCTTGCCGGATATGAAACACTTATCCTCTTTGTTGTTGGCATTGGACTGATCATCGCGGAGTTTTTTCTCCCAGGAGGAGTTGCAGGTATTCTAGGCCTGGCAGCGATACTTGGAAGTCTATTTTTAGCTTCTGATAATGTCGTCCATATGGGAATTTCTTTATTAATTGCTATCAGTATATCTATTTTAGCGTCTATTATAATGGTAAAGGTGCTTGGTAAAAAAATGAAATTTTTCAAAAAAATCATCTTAACTGATGCAACAAAAACAGAAGAGGGCTATGTTTCCAATAAAAGCCGATTAGAGCTCATTGGGTTAGAAGGCTACGCACTGACAGCTCTTCGGCCATCAGGTACCGTTGTGATTGAAGATGAAAGAATCGATGTCGTCAGTGAAGGTGCGTTTATTTTAAAAGATGCGAGAGTTAGAGTTGTAAAAGCTGAGGGTTCTCGTATAGTAGTAAGAGAAATAATAGATCAAAATAAGAAAGAAAAAGAGGAGGAATAAATATGGAATTGCTAGGGGCTGGTACAGCTTTTTTGATAGTAGCCGTTGTTCTTGCGATTATTCTATTGGGAGTTCTTTTTACATTTGTTCCAGTAATGCTTTGGATTTCAGCTTTGGCAGCTGGAGTCAGAGTCAGTATCTTTACATTAGTTGGGATGAGGCTCCGGAGGGTTATTCCAAGCAGGGTCATTAACCCCTTAATTAAAGCACACAAAGCGGGTATAGATGTAACGACAAATCAGCTGGAAAGCCATTATTTAGCAGGTGGGAATGTCGACCGTGTTGTGAATGCACTGATTGCCGCACATCGAGCAAATATTGAATTAAAATTTGAGCGCAGCGCAGCAATTGATCTGGCAGGCCGTGATGTTCTTGAAGCTGTCCAAATGAGTGTTAATCCAAATGTAATTGAAACACCTTTCATTGCTGGTGTTGCAATGGATGGAATTGAAGTAAAGGCAAAAGCTAGAATTACTGTTAGAGCGAATATTGAACGTCTTGTCGGGGGTGCTGGTGAAGAAACAGTCGTTGCTCGTGTTGGTGAAGGAATCGTCTCGACTATCGGTTCGTCAGAAAATCATAAAAAAGTTCTTGAAAATCCTGATATGATTTCTAGAACAGTCCTAGATAAAGGATTGGATTCCGGGACAGCCTTTGAAATCCTTTCGATAGATATTGCGGATGTGGATATCGGTAAAAACATCGGAGCCCATTTACAAACAGAGCAAGCAGAGGCAGATAAGAAGATTGCCCAAGCTAAAGCGGAAGAACGACGTGCAATGGCTGTCGCTTCAGAGCAGGAAATGAAGGCAAGGGTTGAAGAAATGAAAGCGAAGGTTGTAGAAGCTGAAGCACAAGTACCGCTTGCCATGGCTGAAGCGCTTCGATCAGGAAATATCGGGGTTATGGATTATATGAATATCAAGAATATTTCCGCTGATACAGATATGAGAGATTCTATTGGTCGGATTAATGATGATCACAAAGACGGCGGTCAAAGATAAATAAAGGCTCACTTTAATAAATAGAAGGGAGGGGGTTCCCTCTTGGAATTTATTTTCGAAAACCCAATTTTTATTATCGTAATAATTGGCTATATTATTTCCTTTTTCATGAAAAATAAAGGAAATCAGCAGCAACAGCGGAAAGGCAGCGGGCAGCAGGTGAAGCCATCTCCAGCTGAAGTGTTTAAGCAAATGCAGGAACGTATTCCTCAAATGGAGACGAGATCTATTGAAGAACAGCAAAGGCATCAGGCTGAACAAGCACTAAAGCTTGAAATGGAAGCTTTAGAAAGGCAGAGGCTTGCTGAAGAAGAGATAAATGCACTAAAGGAACAACAGGAAATGGCTAAGAAACAAGCGGAATTTATAAAGACAGTTTCTAAAGCTCCGGTACCTATTCAAGGTGCATTGCAAAAAGAATGGAGGCAGACCTTATCTCCTAGCAAAAAACAGCTTATCGATGGGATTATTTGGTCTGAAATTATCGGACCTCCAAGGGCATTAAAGGCTCATAAGTCAGTAAAAAAACAATAAATTATCTTAATTCATAGGTGAAAAATATGTGCTAGAACCCCCTTTCATTTCATACATATGAGATGAAGGGGGGTTCTTTTTTTATGGCAAGAAAGTGGGGACAATTCGTCCGAAAATGGATGACAAAAAACATGGAGCTTCCTCAAGATGTCATGATGGATTTACCCCGCATTACGATGATCGGACAAATCCATATATATATTGAGAACCACCGTGGATTGCTTGCTTTTTCAGATAAAGAATTAAGGCTGCTCCTTAAGCAGGGTCAGCTGTTAATAAAAGGGAAAGCCTTTGTCATAAAAACGATTCTGCCCGAGGAAATTCTGCTGGAAGGGAAAATTGATCAAGTCACATATATTAACGATTAATTAAGGATGTCCTTACAGAAGGACAGTAGCCTTCTGTAGGGACTTATAGGAAGGGTATTATGAACAGCAATTTGTGGTGATAAAGAGAATTCAGGGGGAAGGCAATGAAAAATCTTTGGGTCGAATTTTTTGGAGGGATTGTAACAGTTAAGACTAAGGGTAAAGGAATTGAGCGTTTTATTAATACTCTTACACGAAGCGGAATTCTTGTATGGCATGTAAAAAGGCACGGCACCGAAGCAGTAACCTTTAAAATGAAGCTAAATGATGTGAAGAAATTAAGAAATATTGTTCGGAACAGTGATTGCAAAATCGAATTTTTACAGCGGACAGGCTTTCCATTTATCTTTAAGCGCATGTTGAAAAATATTGGATTTGTTATTGGCGCCCCAATATTTTTATTAGTTATTATCATATTATCAAATATGGTTTGGGGAATAGAGATAAAGGGGGCAGACCCTGCAACTGAATACAAAATACGAAAAGAGTTAGATGAACTAGGTGTAAAACGTGGGAAAGTACAGTTTTTCTTAGATAATGTTGAAGCTATTCAGAGGAAATTGACAGATAATATTAAGGAAATTACTTGGGTTGGTGTGGAATTAAAAGGGACAACCTACCATCTTCAGGTTGTGGAAAAAACTGAACCAAATAAACCTGAATATTTAAGTCCAAGACATTTAGTTGCAAAAAAGAAGGCAATTATTGTTGACATGTTTGTTGAAGAAGGACAACCAAAAGTAAGTGTAAATGATCATGTTAATCCTGGTCAGCTCCTTGTTTCAGGAATTATTGGAGAGGATGGGCAAAAAACCGAGACAGTTCCGGCAAAAGGAGAAATCTTTGGTGAAACATGGTACACAACAACGGCTACAATTCCATTAAAAAACACCTTGCAAGTATTAAACGGAAATGAAAAACAAAAACATATTCTAAAGGTTGGAAAATATGAAATTCCGATATGGGGATTTGGTAAAGTGGATTACAAAGAATCCAAAACAGAGGCAAATGAAAAGAAAATCCACTTTTTAAAATGGGAGCTTCCAATATCTTATTTATTTAAAACAATAAGGGAAAGCGAACAGGTCATACAAATATATTCAAATGAAGAAGCATTTGAAGCTGCAAAAATTAGTGCGCGAAATGATATAAAAAACCTTCTTTCTGAAAATGCTAAAATTAAAGGGGAAAAAGTTTTACACAAGTCAGTAGAGAATGGTAAAGTAACTATATCAATACATTTCCAAATTATTGAGAATATAGCAGAAGCGCAACCAATTATTCAAGGAGATACGGAATGACTGAAGACTTGAAGACAATGAATGTACAACTTGAGAATCCGAATGAAGCAATGAGCTTGATTGGGAATTCAGACGCAAACATAAAAATGATTGAGCAAGAATTGTCTGTATCCATTGTTACACGCGGAGAAAATATTTTTGTTTCCGGTGAAATGGAACAGGTTGGAATGGTTGGAAAATTACTTTCTGAATTACTGCAGGTTATAAGAAAAGGAATCAACATTAGCCAGCGGGATGTCATGTACGGAATTCAAATGGCGAAAAAAGGTACTTTAGATTATTTTAGCGATTTATATGATGAAGAAATTATTAGAAATACTAAGGGTAAGTCAATTCGTGTAAAGACGATTGGTCAAAGTCAATACATTCGATCCATTCGAACTCATGATCTTGTTTTTGGAATAGGGCCAGCTGGAACAGGAAAAACATATTTAGCGGTCGTTATGGCAGTAAACGCATTGAAAAATGGTCAAGTTAAGAAAATAATTTTAACTCGTCCTGCCGTTGAAGCGGGAGAAAGCCTTGGATTTCTGCCTGGTGACTTAAAAGAGAAAGTGGATCCGTACCTTAGACCTTTATATGATGCTTTGCATGATGTATTAGGGGCTGAACATACAGAAAGACTAATCGAAAGAGGAACGATTGAAATAGCCCCCTTAGCCTATATGAGAGGCCGGACGCTTGATGATGCTTTCGTTATCCTTGATGAAGCCCAAAATACAACCCATGCTCAGATGAAAATGTTTTTAACCCGTCTTGGATTTGGCTCGAAGATGGTGATCACTGGTGATAAAACACAGGTGGATCTCCCGAAAGGCGCAAAATCAGGATTAATTCTTGGCGAAGAAATTCTAAAAGGTGTGAAGGGGATCGCGATTGTGCATCTTGAAGAAAGTGATGTAGTCCGTCATCCTCTAGTAGCAAAAATTATTCATGCATATGGTCAGCACGAGAATTAAAACCGTCGGGAATACCGTACGGTTTTCTTTTGCTGTTTTCGTTAAGTGAAGAATTATGACTTTTTCAGAAGTTTTTTAAGAAGGATGAAACTTGTTTGAAAAACTGTTATCATTTTACATAATAAATGTAAGTCTTAATCGAATAGTAGAATCACTTATCTGGTCAGTTTCATTAACCAAGATAGGAGGGATTGAATGTGGAAAAACTGCAGCAATACTTAATGAAAATTAGAAATTTATTAGAATTAACATTTTTTAGAGTTCTTCTATTTATTTTTCTTGGGATTGTGATGTTCCTTGCTATGTACAGTAATGTTAAACCAGAAAAATTAGACCTAGGACTGTTTTCAGTTGCTGAGCAAACAATCAGATCTCCTATCACGATTGAAGATAAAGTATTAACGGAAAAAAGGAAAAAAGAAGCAGCAGATCATGTGCCGGACGTTTATGTAGTAAAGAAGGAAATTGCCCAAAATCGTGTAGACTTAATTACATCTATATTTGATTCTGCTACTGAGGTTAATGATGAGATACAAGATGATTTAGAAAAGAAACAAAAAGCAGCTGAAAGCACGGATGAAGCTGAAGGTGAAACAATCGTTTTTTCTGAACCAACACCTTCAGATAAACTATTGTTGATGAAGGAGAAGCTGACTGAGGATGTAACGAAGGACATTTCTGATCAGACCCTCCTGACTTTATTACAGGCATCTAAAGGCGAACTTACAATTGCTAAAGACGTTACAGTAACCGCGATTAATAATGTAATGAGCAAAAGAATTCCTGCAGATGAAGTGGAAAATGCAAAAAAACGGTTAGAAGAGGAGCTAAAGTATACAAGTTTGAACTCTGGCCTTAAAGTGGGAGCAATTGAATTAGGAAGATATGCAGTGTACCAGAATGAGTTTTATGATCCTTCTGCAACGGATGAGATGCGTCAGCAGGCAGTGGAGAGTGTTGAAGCTGTAAAAATTCTTCAAGGACAAATTATTGTTGAGGAGCAGCATTTAATCAGCAGAGATATTTATAGACAGCTAGAGCTAATTGGATTGCTTGACAACAACCATTCTATAAAGCCTTTTTTTGGCCTTGGATTAATTACCTTTATTATTCTTGCAGCCCTTTATTATAATTTTAATGAATTAAAGCTTCACTCCGAGCTAAAACAAAGTTATCTATTATTATTTAGCTTAATATTTGCCCTGTCCATTTTAATGATGAAGGGAATCAGTTTTTTTCCTGAATTTAAGTATTCGGAAATTAGCTACATTTTTCCAGCTGCCATGGGACCTATATTAATCCGAAATTTAATTGATGAACGAATGGCTGTGTTATTTACAATCATTATGTCCATTTGCGGAAGTATTATTTTTAACGAAGGAATAACAGGAGCCTTTCACGTTACTTCTGGAATTTATATTATTTGCAGCGGGCTAGCAGGGATCATATTTTTAACAAAACAAAAAAATCGGTCACGAATTTTACAAGCAGGTATGTTTGTGGCTGGTGTAAATGTGGTTTTGATTTTTTCCCTTATCTTTCTTAGAAACGGGCAATATGATGGGCTGGAATATGGCTTTTATTTGATTATCGGGGCGCTGTCAGGAATTTTGTCTGCAGTATTAGCCATTGGCTTGCTTCCTTTTTTTGAGGCTGGATTTGGCATTCTTTCTACAATCAGATTGATTGAACTGACGAGCCCAAATCACCCTCTTCTTAGAAAAATCTTAACTGAAGCACCAGGCACTTATCACCATAGCGTCATGGTAGCTAACTTGTCTGAATCTGCTTGTGAAGCCATTGGGGCAAATGGGCTGCTTGCACGGGTTGGCTGTTATTATCATGATATTGGCAAAACAAAAAGGCCGCAGTTTTTTATTGAAAACCAAATGAATATTGAAAATCCGCATGATCGGCTGCCTCCGCAAACTAGTAAAAATATTATCATTGCCCATGCGACTGATGGAGCAGAAATGCTTAGAAAACATAAAATGCCTAAGGAAATTGTAGATATTGCTGAACAGCATCATGGGACGACACTTTTAAAATATTTTTACCATAAAGCAGGTCAAAATGGGCTTGAGGTTAGGGAGGAAGATTATCGGTATCCAGGACCAAAAGCTCAAACAAAGGAGGCTGCTATTATTGGGATTGCAGATAGTGTTGAAGCAGCAGTCCGTTCCATGTCTAATCCTACCCCTGAGCAAATAGAGGGGTTCGTAAGAAATATTATTGCGGATCGTCTTCAGGATGGACAGCTTAATGAATGTGATTTAACGTTAAAAGAGCTGGAAACAGTCGCTAACTCTATTTGTGAAACATTAAACGGAATTTTTCATTCTAGAATTGAGTATCCAGAAATGACAAAGCAGAAGGTGAAACAGGCATGAGTTTAAATATCGACTTTTTAGATGAAACGAATGAGCTTACTGAGGAACAAACCTCTTATATTGAAGAACTGCTAAATTTTGCAGCAAAGTTTGAAAAAATTGAAGAAGAAAGTGAAGTATCTCTTACCTTTGTTAGCAATGAAAAGATTAGGGAAATTAATAAAGAATATCGCCATAAAGACAGTGTAACAGACGTCATTTCTTTTGCGATGGAGGAAATGGGGGAGGGAGAAATGGAGCTCGTAGGTCTTGATATGCCGAGGGTGTTGGGAGATATCATTATTTCCGTTTCAAGGGCATATGAGCAGGCCGAGGAATACGGGCATTCCTTTATGCGTGAAATCGGTTTTTTGGCGGTTCACGGCTTTCTTCATTTACTCGGCTATGACCATGAAACACCGGAAGATGAAAAAGAAATGTTTTCGCGTCAAAAGGATATATTAGATGAATTCGGCCTCCAAAGATAGAAAGAATCGGTTGTTACATTCATTTGGATACGCAATGTCAGGCATTAAAAAGGCCTTCAAACAGGAGAAAAATTTGAATATCCATTTATTTGTTTCGATTATTGTCATCTTAATGGGATTATTGCTTTCCATATCTATTTTGGAGTGGCTTATCATTCTCTTAGCTATTGGAGGCATGCTGTCATTGGAAATGATAAATTCCTCGATTGAAAGAGTAGTGGATCTTGTTACGGAAGACTATCATCCACTTGCAAAGGCAGCAAAGGATATGGCAGCTGGGGCTGTATTGATTTTTGCTATCATCTCAGTCATCATCGGATTGATTATTTTTCTTCCGAAATTAGCTTTGCTTATTTAAAACTGTCCTTTTTTGCAGGGCAGTTTTTTGTTAAAATGATGAAATCATTGAGGTTTAATTAGATTTTTCCAGGGTAAAAAGCAAGAAATTGCAACAATTAACGAAACGATATTTGTAAATGACCCAATCGTTTTGATAAAATGACAGAGCAATACGACATATTTATCCTCATATTTTTGGAAAATTCAATTTTTTATATTACGTTTTTGCTACAATCAGTGATTTTGATTTCAATTTGAGGTAAAATAAAAGAAGGTAACATCTTTCAAAACGAAAGGAAGACTTATTAGTGCAAGTTGAAAAATTAATTGAAGAAGCGAAAGTCGCAAGAGAAAGAGCATATGCCCCTTATTCAAAATTTAAAGTTGGTGCAGCGCTCTTAACGTCAGATGGGAAAGTATACCATGGATGTAATATTGAAAATGCAGCATATAGCATGTGCAATTGTGCGGAAAGAACGGCTATTTTCAAAGCTTACTCTGAAGGAGTCAGGAACTTCACAGCAATGGCTGTAATAGCTGACACAGACCGTCCATGTTCTCCCTGCGGTGCATGCCGGCAAGTAATTGCAGAATTATGCCCTAAGGATATGAAAGTGTATTTAACGAACCTAAAAGAAGATATTCTTGAGATAACAATAGAACAACTACTGCCAGGAGCTTTTTCACCGGAGGATTTGAATGAATAATACTGAACAAGGACATAAATCAGGATTTATTTCCATTATCGGAAGACCAAATGTCGGAAAATCAACCTTTTTAAATCGAGTTATCGGGCAAAAAATTGCCATCATGAGCGACAAACCACAAACAACAAGGAATAAGGTTCAAGGAGTATTAACAACGAATGATGCTCAATTTATTTTTATTGATACTCCAGGAATTCATAAGCCGAAGCATAAACTAGGCGATTTCATGATGAAGGTCGCACAAAATACATTAAAAGAAGTCGATGTCATCTTATTTATGGTTAATGCATCAGAGGGTTATGGCCGTGGCGAAGAATTTATTCTTGAGAAGTTTCAGTCAGTTCGCACACCGATATTCCTGATCATTAATAAAATTGACCTAGTTCATCCAGATGAATTAATACAGATTATTGATTCTTACAAAGAAAAATATACCTTTAGTGAAATTATTCCAATTTCAGCACTTGAAGGAAATAATGTTGAAAATTTATTGGGGCAAATTAAAAAGTATATTCCAGAAGGACCACAATATTATCCTGCTGATCAAGTAACAGATCATCCTGAACGGTTTATCGTATCTGAGCTCATTCGTGAGAAAGCTCTTCATTTAACAAGAGAAGAAATTCCGCATTCACTTGCTGTGTTGATTGATAAGATGGAGCGCCGCGATGAAAAGGACATGGTTCATGTAATGGCCACGATCATAGTCGAAAGAGATTCCCAAAAAGGGATTGTCATCGGGAAACAAGGAAAAATGCTGAAGGAAATTGGTCAGAGAGCACGGCTTGATATTGAAAACCTACTCGGATCAAAAGTATTTTTAGAATTATGGGTAAAAGTTCAGAAAGATTGGCGAAATAAAATGTCGCAGCTGCGTGATTTTGGCTTCCGTGATGATGAGTATTAGAAAAATATTTTTTAAATGAGTATTACTGTCAATTGTCCAGCCTTAACTAAGGTATTACGGTCAAACACTAATTATGTTTATTTTTGATTTACAATATTTTTCTCTTATGAAATTTGAAAGACAGGCTATGATAAATGGTAAGGATTTGGGATAAAAGAAAATTGCGTTGAATAACGGAAAGGTGGGGTTTTCGATGATGGATTTTACCTGGAAAGTCTTTTCGCAGACAGGTAATATAGACACATATCTTCTCTTTAAAGAGCTAGAACAGGAAACTCAAGATATACCCGGAAATCAGGACGCAGAACTAACTGAAGTAGACTTTCCCATCTCATAGATTGTCTAAAACTTAGGGATGGTGGATATGGTGCTTGAAAAATGTGAGGGCATCATTATTAGAACAACAAATTATGGTGAAACAAACAAGATTGTAACTTTATACACCCGGGAATGGGGAAAGATTGGTGTGATGGCACGTGGAGCAAAAAAGCCGAGCAGCCGGCTCGCTGCTGTCACCCAACCTTTTACATATGGATATTTTTTAGTTCAAAGAAGCAGCGGATTAGGAAGTCTGCAGCAAGGTGAAATGATTTCTTCCATGCGCTCGATCCGCGAAGATATTTTTCTAACTGCCTATGCAAGCTATATTGTTGATTTAACAGATAAAGGTACAGACGATAGAAAGCCCAATCCTTATTTATTTGAATTAGTTTACCAATCATTAAACTTAGTCAATGAGGGATTTGACGCAGAAATTATTGTGAATATCTTCGAAATGAAAATGTTGAATACGTTTGGGTTGTATCCAGTTTTAAACCAATGCACCGTATGCAGCAGTACAGGTGGTCATTTTTCTTTTTCAATAAGAGAGGGTGGGCTTATTTGCCACCGCTGCCTGGAAAAAGATCCATATCATTATAAAATTTCTCCAGCAACAGTGAAGCTATTGCGGCTCTTTTATTTTTTTGATTTATCACGTCTTGGAAATATTTCTGTTAAACAAGAAACAAAAGCAGAGCTTAAAAAAGTTATTAACGCGTATTATGAAGAATATTCCGGACTCAATTTAAAAACAAAAAAATTTTTAAACCAAATGGCTAAATTTGAGGATATTCTATAATCAATTATGGTCTTGACATTCAATTTCGTATCGTATATGATTCAAATTATTAAATTAATAGTTGCTGTGATAAAGAAGAGTACTTAATTATTTAATAAAAGCGAACCTAGGATGGTGTGAGCTAGGGTATTGAAGGTTAAGGAAGGCACTTTTGAGCAACATCGGCATAAAGAGGCTGCCTATCATTGGCAGCAAATAGGGTGGAACCGCGGGTTAACTCTCGTCCCTATGCTTTTAGCATAGAGACGGGAGTTTTTTGTTTTTTTATAACTCATGAAGTGAGAGGTGCAGTATGAACATTCAAAATATGATTTTAACTTTGCAAAAGCACTGGTCTGATTATGGGTGCATACTCATGCAGGCTTATGATGTGGAAAAAGGGGCAGGAACGATGAGTCCTTATACCTTCCTGCGTGCAATCGGTCCGGAACCATGGAATGTGGCATATGTCGAGCCGTCCCGTCGCCCAGCTGATGGACGATACGGTGAAAATCCGAATCGGTTATATCAGCATCATCAGTTCCAGGTCATTATGAAACCATCACCAGACAATATCCAAGAAATGTACCTAGACTCTTTACGTGCACTTGGCATTAATCCACTTGAGCATGACATTCGATTTGTGGAGGATAACTGGGAAAATCCTTCCCTCGGCTGTGCGGGCTTAGGCTGGGAAGTTTGGCTGGATGGCATGGAGATCACTCAATTTACGTATTTTCAGCAAGTAGGCGGAATTGAATGTAAACCAGTTTCCGTTGAAATCACATACGGAATTGAGCGGCTCGCTTCCTATATTCAAGAGAAGGAAAATGTTTTTGACCTTGAGTGGACAAACGGGTTTACAGTAAGAGATATCTTTTTGCAACCTGAATATGAGCATTCCAAATACACATTTGAAACATCAGATGTAGATATGCTCTTTAATCTGTTCAATATTTATGAAAAAGAAGCACATCGTCAAATGGAAGCGGGTCTCGTTCACCCGGCATATGATTATGTATTAAAATGCTCACATACCTTTAATCTGTTAGATGCTAAAGGAGCGATATCGGTTACGGAAAGAACAGGCTATATCGGACGCTGCCGAAATCTTGCAAGAAAAATTGCAAGAACCTTCTATGATGAACGTGAAAAGCTTGGTTTCCCAATATTAAAATAAAAAATGTATAACCTTTTTAAAATATGATAACTGTCTAGCTCCAGCGTCTAGCCCCAACGTACAGGATGTACTAGTGTCGACAATGCGACAGGACGTCGCGTTTTTGTCGACCTCGAGGTCATAAGCCAATCCGTCAATAAGGTTAAAAAACAACCTTCTTGCCGGCTTGTCTTATGCTTGTCGGGGCTGATCAAGCCGCTTGAGCTTTTCGGGTAAGGGAGGAATGGAATCGTGACTAAAAGAGATCTCCTTTTAGAAGTAGGATTAGAAGAAATGCCAGCAAGATTTGTTACAAATTCGATGAATCAGCTTTCAGATAAAATCCAAGCTTGGTTATTAGAAAAAAAGATAAACTTTGACCATATTGATGCTTTTTCTTCACCGCGTAGGTTAGCGGTTCTCGTATCAGGTGTAGATGAATCTCAAGAGGATGTTCACGAGGAAGCAAAGGGTCCAGCAAGAAAGATTGCGATTGGTGAAAATGATGAATGGTCAAAGGCAGCTATTGGCTTTTGCCGTGGACAAGGGGCTAGTGTAGACGATATTTTCTTTAAAGAAATAAATGGTGTTGAATATGTCCATGTGAAAAAATTTATTCAAGGCCAAGAAACTATAACTTTGCTGCCGGAATTGCAGCAAATTATAACAGCTATGACATTCCCGAAAAACATGAAATGGGCTAATAATGATCTTCGGTACGTCCGTCCCATTAAATGGCTGCTTGCGTTATTCGGTAATGAAGTGATCCCATTTTCAATCACAGCGGTAGAGACATCCAATTGGACACTAGGTCATCGTTTCCTTGGAGACAAAATTGACATACATGAGCCAAAAGATTATGAAAAGGCTATGCTTAGTCAATATGTGATTGTTGATCCTGCTGAAAGAAAAAGCGCAATTACTGCACAAATAGAAACAATCGCCGAGGAAAATAATTGGGTCATTCCAATTGATGAAAATCTGCTAGAAGAGGTTACGAACCTTGTTGAGTACCCTACAGCTCTTTTTGGACGCTTTGAAGAAGAGTTTTTAGAAATTCCTGAAGAGGTTTTAATAACTTCTATGAAAGAGCACCAGCGTTACTTTCCTGTCAAATCAAAGGCAGGAAAGCTGCTTCCCTTCTTTGTGACCGTTCGAAATGGCGGGCATGAACATTTAGAAAAAGTAGCTAAGGGGAATGAAAAGGTACTTAGAGCAAGATTATCTGATGCAGCCTTTTTCTATAAAGAAGACCAAAAAACTGAAATTGAAGATTCATTAAGTAAGCTAAAAGCTATTGTCTATCATGAAGAAATCGGTACACTTGCTGAAAAGGTAAATCGTGTTCGAAAACTAACAAATGAGATAGCTGATAAGCTAGATTTTAGCACAGAAGATAAAGTAGCTGCCGACAGAGCTAGTGAAATTTGCAAATTTGACCTTGTAACAAATATGGTTTACGAATTTCCAGAATTACAAGGTTTTATGGGTGAAAAGTATGCTTTGCAAAAGGGAGAAAAACCTGCAGTTGCTAAAGCCATAAATGAACATTATATGCCAAGGAATGCTGATGACAGTACCCCAGGAAGCCATGCAGGAGCTGCACTGTCAATAGCAGAAAAAATGGATACTATTGCCGCTTGCTTTGCTATTGGCATTATCCCAAGCGGTTCACAGGATCCATATGCACTAAGACGCCAAGCTACAGGTATTGTTCAGACTCTAATAAATAAAGAGTGGGATTTGTCTTTAGAAAGTCTAATTGATTCTGCGTTAGCCTTAGTTGAAGAGGCTGGAATTGCTAAGAAATCTAAATCAGAACTTGCCGGAGAATTAATTGCATTCTTTAAACTAAGAATTAAGCATATCCTTCAAGAAAAGCATGTGCGGTATGATTTAATTGAAGCAGTTCTAGGCAATGAAATTGGTGCACTCCCATCCCTAGTAAGAAGAGCTGAAGTATTAGAAACTAGAAAAGAGGATAATGGCTTTAAGGAAAGCATGGAGGCTTTAAGCCGAGTTTTAAATATTTCATCTAAAGCTGAAAATCCTAGTGAAGTTAAACCTGATTTATTTGAAAATGAATTTGAAAAAAATCTGTACAATAAATATATGCTTGTCAAAGAAAAGTTTACTGCTCATACTTCAGAAAGTGACAAATTTGGTTTGCTCATATCTATGAAGCCTGAAATCGATCAATATTTTGATAACACGATGGTCATGGCAGATCATATAGAACTTCGGCAAAACAGGCTAAATCAAATGGTTTTACTGGCTGAATTGATTAAAAAGTTTGCAAATGTAAACGAAATTATTGTTAAATAACGTGGGTTTTCCATTTGGAGCCTGTTTCCAAAAGACAGGCTCCTTCCAATAAACTCCTGCCTTAATACTCATTTCTTTTCATTTATTCTAAATAGTATATAATAATTTTATAAAAGTATAACATTTTTGGTATTTGTCTAGCTCCAGCGCCTACCCCCGACGTACAGGACGTACTAGTGTCGACAATGCGACAGGACAAGGAAAGCCTCGGCAGCGAAACATCGCACGACCAAAAGTGAAGCTTTTGGGAGGATGTTGCGTTTTTGTCGACCTCGAGGTCATAAGCCAATCCTGAAAGGTAGAGCTCACCTTTCAGGGAGGATCGTCTTGTGCTTGTCGGGGGTGGGCGAGGCGCTTCCGCTTTTCTATTTTGCAATCATATCCATCTCTAGTAAAATCGATAGACAGTCCTCTTTTGAGCCTTATTATAAAAGAGGACAAAGAGAACCCTTTAACAAATTTTTAGAACTGTATTGCAAAAAGAAATTAAACAAAGTATACTAGTCATCGTGAACTTCTATTATTTTGTTTATAGTGGCTACTTAAAGGGTTAGGACCTCTTTGGACTAACTTTCCCCCGTGGTAGTTATCTGGAAATGTAGAATGTCATTATTATTGTTAAAGGGGGAAATTTGAATATGGAAACGATGGGTCGTCACGTAATCTCAGAACTTTGGGGATGCGATTTTGAAAAGTTAAATGATATGGATTTTATTGAGCGTACTTTTGTAGATGCAGCATTAAAATCGGGTGCTGAAATCCGAGAGGTGGCATTTCATAAGTTTGCACCACAGGGTGTGAGCGGAGTTGTTATCATCTCTGAATCGCATTTAACTATTCACAGCTTTCCTGAGCATGGTTATGCCAGCATTGATGTATATACGTGTGGAGATCTTGACCCTAGCATTGCTGCAAACTACATTGCAGAGGCGTTAGGTGCAGAAACGTGTGAGAATATCGAAATTCCACGCGGGATGGGTCCAGTTCAAGTTAAACAAGCGCAAGCTAATGCTTTATAATAACAAAAGGCATGAAAATTCAGAGGTGTATTTTATACACCTCTTTTAATTTGCCCATTTTCGGACTCATTAACTATTGGGCTTTTATCTAAAAAATAGTACAATAATAGTACCCGAGCATTTTGAATGAAAAGAATCCGGAGCTGATTGTATGAAATGTCCTTCATGTCAAAATAACAATACACGTGTACTTGATTCTCGTCCTGTTGATGACTACCGTTCCATTCGGCGCAGACGAGAATGCGAAGCCTGCGGATATCGTTTCACAACCTTTGAAAAGGTTGAGGAAATTCCTCTTATTGTCGTCAAAAAAGAGGGAACAAGGGAAGAATTCAGCCGTGATAAAATATTACGGGGTCTTATTAAAGCTTGTGAGAAACGTCCTGTTGCCCTGAAAGAGCTGGAAGAAATTACTTCCAGTGTCGAGAAGGAACTCCGCAGTAATGGTGTCTCTGAAATTCAAAGTGAAGCTGTTGGTGAAATGGTAATGGACAGGCTGGCTAAAATCGATGATGTCGCCTACGTAAGATTTGCATCGGTTTATCGGCAGTTTAAAGATATCAATGTCTTTATTGATGAATTGAAAGAATTGATTAAGAAAGAAAAGGAATAAAAGGGGCACGTTCTTTGAGCTAAAGAAATCTTTAGCTCTTTTTTGGTAAATGATTATTATTGAATTGAAAGGTTGATAAAATGGTTCAGCATTGGCAGGAATTGGTTCCGATTGATCGATATGTGGTAGCTGCTAGCGGGCTTTTGCATGCTTATGACCGAAAAGTGCTAACTTTTTTGTATCAGCCCTTAATCGGATCTACTTGTTTTAGTTTATACATGACATTATGGTCGGAGTTGGAAGAAAATCGATTATGGTCCAGCTCTAATTCACATCACAGCCTGATGAATTTTATGGATTTAGGCTTAAATGAGATTTACAAAGCCCGTATAAAGCTTGAAGGTATTGGGCTTATGAAGGTTTATGAAAAAAAAGATGAAGATGCCAGATCATTTATTTACGAATTGATCCCGCCTTTAACACCGGAACAATTTTTTTTAGATGGAATGCTAAATATATATTTGTACAAAAAAATTGGTAAAAATCAATATTCGAGATTAAAGCGGTTTTTTTCAGAAGATAAGGTGGATTCTAAGGGGAATTACTTTGAAGTTACCAAATCATTTCAGGATATTTTTATGACAAGTCATATGGACTCTATTTCTTATGATTCAGAAGCCGAAGAGATGATGCAAGCTTCAGAAGGGAAAAGTTTTATCAGAAGAGATGAACAGGACCGTATACAAATCATTCATGATACATTTAATTTTAAGCTTCTTGAAGCTGGACTAAATGAGTCCCTGATTCCGAAAGAGGCTTTCACAAAAAAAGTAAAAAATGCGGTCAGCAATCTTGCTTTTTTATATGGAATAGATGCGATCCAAATGAAAAATATTGTCATCAGCGCCATTACAGAAGATAATGAAATAAACATAGAAGAGTTGAGGAAGTCTGCTCGTGATTGGTACCAATTTCAACATCATGATCAGCTTCCATCATTAGTTGATCGAACACAGCCAATGGCACAGAGGACGCAAATAAAGGAGCCCGAAACGAAGGAAGAGGAATTGCTTCGTGCTTTAGAGATTACTTCACCTAGGCAAGTGCTAAAGGATCTTTCTGGTGGGGCAGAGCCTTCAAAAGGGGATCTGCAAATTATTGAAGGTGTTATGTTTAATCAAAAGCTGCCTCCGGGGGTTGTAAATGTACTGATTCAATATGTCATGCTGAAGACAGATATGAAATTAACGAAAGGCTATGTAGAAAAAATAGCGAGCCACTGGGCAAGAAAGAAAATAAAAACGGCAAAAGCGGCTATTGATTTAGCCAAAAATGAACATAGGCAATATATGGAATGGGGAGACGGGAATAAGAAACCAGCTAATTATGCAGGAAAAAAGAAACCGATTCGAACGGAAATGCTTCCTGACTGGTTTGACGAAACAGGTACCCCTGCACAAGAATCAATCAATAAACAACAGGATGAAGATCTTGAACTGAAAAAGAGAGAACTTCAAGAAACAATAAAGAAGTTACGTTCAGGAAAAGAGGCTGACTAATGGAAAGAATTAATGACACATTAAAACGATTGGCTGGCAGAGAGGATTTTCAAAAAAGATATGAAATGCAGCGCAGGGAAACATTAAATAATCCAGATGTGAAGGCCTTTCTCAAAAGCCATCAAGATGAATTAACCGAGAAAATGATTGAAATAAGCATGGTGAAGCTTTATGAATATTGTAATCAAAGCAAGGAATGTAATCGATGTCCAAGCTTAGATGGATGTGTGAATTTCATGAAGGGCTATCATCCAAAGCTTGTTATAGAAAGAGGCAGCATTGCATTACATTACGACAAATGTCCTCGAAAGGTTATGGACGATGAGAAACGCAAAAATGAAAAATTAATTCAAAGCTTGCATGTTCCAAGGGATATCCTTGAGGCTTCCTTTGATTCCATTTATGAGGATGATGAAAGAATTGATGCTGTTCAGAAGGCTGCTTCGTTTATTATGAATTATAAACCAGGCTCCAGACAGAAGGGATTATACTTTTATGGGAAATTTGGAGTTGGAAAATCATATTTACTAGGTGTTATTGCTAATGAATTGGCTAAAAAAGAAGTTTCGTCCATGATTGTGTATGTCCCTGAACTTTTAAGGGAACTAAAAAGCTCAATTGCTGATTCTACTCTTAATGAAAAGGTTGAGACTATCAAAAAAGTGCCTGTTTTAATGTTTGATGACATTGGTGCAGAAGCGATGTCTAGCTGGACGAGAGATGAGGTCATGGGACCCATCCTACAATTTCGAATGCTCGAAAGCCTGCCGACTTTTTTTACTTCTAATTTTGATTTTCAAGGACTGGAACATCATTTATCCTACAGCCAGCGAGGAGAAGAAGAGAAAATGAAAGCCCGGCGCATAATGGAGAGGATCAGATATTTAGCGGAACCAGTTGCCGTGGAAGGACGGAACCGCAGAGTTTAGATGTTAAAGCCTGAATAAACGGTATACCTATTGGTTTTCACTGGAAAGAGTTAATAAAATTATTTAGAGCTGTCCTATTCTCAGGATGGCTCTGTTTTTTTAGAGATGAATTTATCGCAGATTAACGGGCTGTAAGATCCCCACTTCAAGAAGTTGAGTAAAACAAAAAAATTCTAAGTGGGGGATCAACAGTCCGTAAAGGCCCGATTGGTTCAACTAACAATCAGTGGGGGATGAAGGAAAACCCCCACTGATTGAAGTTTCACTTTATTATCCTCAACATACATATGAATTCTTATCAGCACTTCTATTTTGTCCAAATTCCCCATATACATTTAAAACAGAATACTATATAAAGGGGGGATTTGGTTGATCGAAATCACTTTCCAGAAGACCGAGGATGCTAAAAATCTTTTTAGATATTTACAATATTATTTAGCTTCTTCCGCACTTTCCAATAAAAATATTCTTCAAATTGAAGATCACCATATAGTTCGAATCCAGATCGAGCCACAAATGAAAAAGGATTTAGAAATGATAAAAGAAGTTTTCTATAAGTTTATTATTACTAGTAAACAAGATAATTGGTTTCGCAGAATTATAGCTGAACATTATTATTATCAGGATGAGGAGGAACAGCAGCAAATTCTTGAGATTATTCATTCCATCCTAGAAGGAAATAGAAAGGACCTTACCACTTTCCTGAGTGATGTAGATATGGAGGGGAATATTAAAAATACGATTAATGAAATCTTCCATGAGAATATTAACTTTTCCTTCGATTCCTTTGTAAAATTTAGATTGCGTCCAATAATGGACCAAATGGCCAAATATGTAGAAATTTCAATAGATGAATATAAAATGGAGCAAGAGTACCAAATGTTTATTCAAACTTTAAGGGATTTTTTAACAGGTAGAGAAGCGAAGTTCGACCACATTCATTTACTAATTGATGATGGCATTCATTTTTTTAATGAAAACTATGATGAAATGAAACGGGCGGATTTAGCACATATGATTGATAGAAGGCTTCTGATTAATCACCCTGTTTATGTGGATTCAGTTACGATTGCCCCATTGCTTTCCATTGCACCGGCCATTATTTATCTTTATACCGAGTATAAGGAGCAGGCACTCGTTAGAACAATCCAAAATATTTTTGAAGAAAGACTCGTGATAAGCTCAACTAGTAAATTTTATAAAAATAAAAGTATGCTAACGTATACAGCTGATGAAAAAATATAAAGATGCCCTTGATTTTCCTGAAATAACAAACTATAATAACGTACATAATATGAAGTGCATCAATTCTTAATAAATATAAGTTTTGATAAGGACAAGGGTATTCTTTTACGGTTTAAAGAGAGGGAAGGCAAGGCTGGAACCTTCCTAACACGAATAGAATGCTTACCACCTTTGAACTTCAGCTCGGAAATGGGCTGACGGTCACAAGCCGTTAAATTGCTACAAGTCATTTGACACATATTTTTGTGAAATGAGAAGTAGGGTGGAACCACGTGTTAATTACAACTCGTCCCTTTTTTAGGGACGAGTTTTTTTATTTTTATCCAAATAGGAGGATTTGCTATGTCAGATTTAATTAAAGTATCGTTTCCCGATGGGGCTGTAAAGGAGTTTCCTAAAGGGACGACAACAGAAGATATCGCTGCTTCTATAAGTCCTGGACTTAAGAAGAAGGCGATAGCAGGTAAATTCAATGGCGAAATGTACGACCTGCGCCGTCCAATTGAAGAAGATGGAGCGGTCGAAATCGTTACTCAAGACAGCAGCGATGCATTGGAAGTACTTCGCCACAGTTCAGCACACTTAATGGCACAAGCGATTAAGCGCCTATATAAAAATGTTAAGCTCGGTGTAGGTCCTGTCATCGAAGGCGGGTTCTACTATGATATTGATCTTGAGCAATCCTTGACTCCAGAAGATCTGCCGCTTATTGAAAAAGAAATGAAAAAGATCATCAATGAAAACATTGATATCATTCGCAAGGAAGTTAGCCGTGATGAAGCTGTTAAATTGTTCAAGGAAATTGATGATGAATATAAATTGGAGCTGATCGAAGCAATCCCAGCGGATGAGACAGTGACACTTTATGAGCAAGGAGAGTTTGTTGACCTTTGCCGCGGTGTTCACGTGCCATCTACTGGCAAGCTGAAGGAATTAAAGCTACTAAGCATTGCCGGTGCTTACTGGCGCGGAAACAGCGATAATAAAATGCTGCAGCGCATATATGGAACAGCTTTCTTTAAGAAGGAAGATTTAGCAGAGCATTTGCGCCTGCTTGAGGAAGCAAAAGAACGTGATCACCGTAAGATCGGGAAAGAGTTAAATTTATTTACAAACTCACAAAAAGTAGGACAAGGCCTGCCGCTATGGCTTCCAAAAGGAGCAACAATTCGCCGTATCGTTGAGCGCTATATTGTTGATAAGGAAGTACGTTTAGGCTATGACCATGTGTATACACCAGTTATGGGAAGTGTAGAGCTATACAAAACGTCTGGTCACTGGGACCATTACCAAGAGGATATGTTCCCTGTCATGGAAATGGACAATGAGCAGCTCGTTCTTCGTCCGATGAACTGTCCGCACCACATGATGATTTATAAAAATGGCATTCACAGCTACCGTGAGCTTCCAATTCGGATTGCAGAGCTTGGAACGATGCATCGCTATGAAATGTCTGGAGCATTGTCTGGTCTTCAGCGTGTACGTGGAATGACATTAAATGACGCTCATATCTTTGTCCGTCCTGACCAAATTAAAGAAGAATTTATTCGTGTTGTCCGGCTTGTACTTGACGTGTATAAAGACTTTGGCATCGAGGATTATTCTTTCCGCTTATCTTATCGTGATCCGCAAGATAAAGAGAAGTATTTCGATGATGACCAAATGTGGGAAAAAGCACAAGCCATGCTGAAAGAGGCTATGGATGAAATTGGGCTCGACTATTTCGAGGCTGAAGGAGAAGCTGCTTTTTACGGTCCAAAACTGGATGTACAAGTAAAAACTGCTTTAGGCAAGGAAGAGACTTTATCAACAGTACAGTTAGACTTCTTATTGCCTGAGCGCTTTGATCTAACTTATATCGGGGAAGATGGCAAACATCATCGTCCAGTCGTTATTCACCGTGGTGTTGTTTCAACAATGGAACGCTTTGTAGCCTTCTTAATTGAAGAGTATAAAGGGGCATTCCCAACATGGCTTGCACCTGTTCAAGTTCAAGTCATTCCTGTTTCGCCAGATGTTCACTACGACTATGCAAAGGAAGTGCTTGAACAACTTAAAGCTGAAGGCTTCCGTGTGGAGCTTGATGACCGAAACGAGAAAATTGGCTACAAAATTCGCGAAGCTCAAATGCAAAAAACTCCATATATGCTTGTAGTCGGCGATAATGAGGTAGCCGAAAAGGCGGTCAATGTTCGTAAATATGGAGAGCAGAAATCTGAAACAGTTCCATTTGCAGATTTTATTGCGGGATTGAAGGAAGAAGTTAAAAGATAATTGAGATATATCGACAACTTTCCGAATATATCAGCGACTTTCTAGAGCTCTAAAGTTTGAGAAACTCTGCTCAATTATTGGAAAATCTCAAAAATGTATTGCATGATTCCGATACATTTGTTACAATTTTCTTCGTTGCAACAGAAATGAACGTTTGACATGAAAACATCTTTTGTGATATAGTTGCTAAGGTAAATTGAATACAGTTTGAGGAAAAGAAGAAGCACCCGCTTCTCACCTGATTGACGCAAAGAGCAGTTGGCAGGTTTTACGTAAACATTGTTGTTTAAATTTTGTACGTAAAGTGTGGGTGTTGTCATCCACACTTTTTTTATTGGATTTAAACAGATCTGCGTCTCTTTGGAACAGATATGTTATGTATTCTTGCGAATGTAGCTTTCGTCCGGTGCAATAGGCTCTAATGCCTTCTTGACCCAAATGTTGTGTTCGCATATTAACCTTGGAGGTGTCTAACTATTAGCAAAGATATGTTGTTAAACGAGGGCATTCGCGCCCGTGAAGTTCGTCTTATTGACCAAAACGGCGAGCAATTAGGAATCAAGTCAAAAATCGAAGCACTTGAAATTGCTGCACGAGTTAATCTTGATGTTGTTCTTGTTGCACCGAATGCAAAACCTCCTGTAGCCCGTATCATGGACTATGGAAAGTTCAAGTTCGAGCAGCAGAAGAAAGATAAAGAAGCTCGCAAAAATCAAAAGATTATCAGTGTTAAAGAAGTTCGTCTAAGCCCAACAATTGATGAGCATGATTTTAATACAAAGCTTCGCAATGCAATTAAATTCCTTGAAAAAGGCGATAAAGTTAAAGCATCGATTCGATTTAAAGGACGTGCCATTACCCATAAGGAAATTGGTCATCGTGTATTAGTTCGCTTTGCTGAGGCTTGCACAGAAGTAGCTACTGTAGAATCACATCCGAAAATGGATGGCCGCAGTATGTTCATGATGCTAGCACCTAAAAACGAAAAGTAAGAGGAGGAATTCCAAATGCCAAAAATGAAAACTCACCGCGGCGCTGCTAAGCGTTTCAAAAGAACAGGATCTGGAAAACTTAAGCGTCACCACGCTTACACAAGCCACTTGTTCGCTAATAAATCTCAAAAACAAAAGCGTAAGCTTCGCAAAGGAACTCTTGTTTCTTCAGGCGATTACAAACGCATCCGTTTCTTATTAGTAAATCTTAAGTAATATCCGATATTAGGAGGGAAATCATATGCCACGTGTAAAAGGCGGTACAGTTACTCGCAAACGTCGTAAAAAAGTTCTTAAATTAGCTAAAGGTTATTTCGGTTCAAAACATACATTATATAAAGTTGCTAACCAACAAGTAATGAAATCTTTAATGTATGCTTACCGTGATCGTCGCAACAAAAAGCGCGATTTCCGCAAACTATGGGTTACTCGTATTAACGCAGCAGCTCGCATGAACGGTCTTTCTTACAGCCGTTTAATGCACGGTTTAAAGCTTGCTGGCATCGAAGTAAACCGCAAAATGCTTGCTGAATTAGCAATCGCTGACGAAAAAGCATTCGCTGAATTAGCATCTGTAGCTAAGCAAAACTTAAGCAAGTAATATATCTGCCATTCTCGATTAGAGGATGGCTTTTCTATTTTGGAGGTATAAATCATGCTAAAGATATTTATTACTTTGTTTATCATTATTAATATAGCGGGTTTTTACTTGATGAAAATCGATAAGAATAAAGCAAAAAACCATCAATACCGAATAAGCGAAAATACATTATGGCTTGTAGCCATTTTTTTCGGTGCTACTGGCATGACGCTAGGGATGAAAACCTTCCGTCATAAAACAAAGCATTTCCAGTTTAAATACGGTTTGCCGGTACTATCTCTCCTTGAAATAGGTCTCCTCCTATTTGCATTTAATCTTTTGTCATAACTGTCGGAATCCCTCAATAAGCTGTAAAAGAAGACAGCAAGGATTTTAAGCATTAAGAGGGTGAGTGAAGATGAATGATCAATTATCATTGCTATTTGTGATGATTGAAACAGCCGGAATTTTAGCCCCCATTGCCTTTATATTATTTCATATTTTAAGGCAATTTTTCTTTATTCCTGTTCCTCTCGTATGTCTAACAGGAGGAATTTTATTTGGCAGTTTTTTTGGCAGTTTATACTCGTTAATTGGTTTAATGCTAAGCAGTATTCTTTTCTATTTTCTTATTAGCCGTATGCCGAAAACACATGCTAAACTATCAAACTTAAAAAAACGATGGTTTGGGGAGTATCGGAATCTAAGTGTAGGTCAAATAGCTGTATTAAGGCTTATCCCCTTTATTCATTATCATTTACTGAATTTTTGCCTAATTGAGCGAAACAAAAGCTTTCAGGATTATCTTAAGAATTCATGGATAACAAATCTGCCTTTAGCCATTTTCTACACGGTGTTTGGAGAATTTATAAGTAGGTTTACTCCATCAATGTTTCTCATCATCTTACTCTCCCTTGGGGTCCTTGTTTTCATATTAAGGGAAAAAGTAACTGTGATTAAGTGGAGGGAATTTTTTAAAGCTGCATAAAGAAAAAACGTTCGGGATTTTCCGAACGTTTTTAACTGTGTTCATTGAATGGTGTTTCGGGTGTCTTACTTTTTTCCATAAACTCTTTGATGGGACTTTTCCAGTCGATTTTTGCATTCGGGTAATTTTCGTATACTTTTCTTTCGATAAATTGTAAATCTTCTCGAACCATTCCTTTCAGTGAGGCAAGGTTTCTAGGCCAAATAAAGATAGAGATGACCTCAAAAGCGTTTTCAGTTGTCCCTAAGTATTTTTCCCCTTCAAACAAAACTCCTTTATAAGTAATCAAAAAGTTTTTACGCACATTGTTAGAATCATCTAAGAAATAATACCGTTTCTGCTCATGGGCCAGTTCGAGCTTCCGTTTCGGATTTAATAAATATTTGAACACGCTATAGATGAGAAAAATTATAATAGCAAATAGCAGGAAGCGTATTAGCCACATCATAAGAAGCCCCTCCAATTGTATTTTCCTTTCATTACGAATAACCCAACAAAAAAGTTTCAACTTTCTATACTTTTGTTATAATTTTTTTATAATTATTTATAAGTAGACCTAAAATTAGGATGGTGTAAAATGAATTATCAAAAATTATTTACTATGCAAAAAGGACTGGATGAACATATTGAAACAAAGCATCAGCTGCAGAATGAAAATTTAATTGATCGTAAAGTGCTGGCATTACTTGTAGAATTAGGAGAACTTGCGAATGAAACGAGGTGCTTCAAGTTTTGGAGTTTAAAACCCTCATCCCCTAGGGAAACTGTTTTAGAAGAATTTGTGGATGGTGTTCATTTTATTCTTTCACTTGGAATAGAGTGCGGTTTTTCACAGGAAAGTGAATATTTAGGACAGAAAGAAGCAAAAACTTCTATAAGTGATCAGTTTTTGCATGTGTTTGAGTTAGTAAGTATGTTCAAAAACAGCAAGGCATTAGAGGATTATAAAGAACTTGTTCAAGCCTACATACAATTAGGAGAGCTTCTGGGCTTTAATGCAAAGGAAATCGAGAAAGCATATATTGATAAAAATGAAGTTAATTATGAAAGACAACGACAAGGGTACTAAATGGGTATTTTCTTTTTGTTATTAGAAAATTTTAGTATAATAAAACCGAATACATATTAAGGGAGTCGAAATAATGACGAAATTAGATGCAACGTTAACGATGCTAAAGGATTTAACTGATGCAAAAGGGATTCCTGGCAATGAGCGTGAACCCCGCGAAGTCATGAAGAAATACATAAGTGAATATGCCGATGAAGTGACAACTGATGGACTTGGCAGTTTAATTGCCAAAAAAGTCGGGAAAGAGGACGGCCCGAAAATAATGGTTGCCGGCCATTTAGACGAAGTAGGTTTTATGGTTACAAATATTGATGATAAAGGATTTCTTCGTTTTCAGACCGTTGGCGGCTGGTGGTCACAAGTCATGCTTGCTCAGCGGGTAACGATTGTGACAAACAAAGGGGATGTAACTGGAGTCATCGGTTCAAAGCCTCCGCACATTCTTTCTCCAGAAGCAAGGAAAAAGCCAGTAGACATTAAAGATATGTTTATTGATATCGGTGCTTCTAGCAAGGAAGAAGCGAAGGAGTGGGGCGTGAAACCTGGTGATATGGTCGTTCCATATTTTGAATTTACAGTGATGAATAATGAAAAGATGCTTCTTGCAAAAGCATGGGATAACCGTATTGGCTGTGCGATTGCCATTGATGTTCTAAAATCACTTAAAGATGCTGATCATCCAAACATTGTTTATGGAGTAGGAACAGTTCAGGAAGAGGTTGGACTTCGTGGTGCCCGTACATCCGCACAAAAAATTGAACCGGATATTGCTTTCGGGGTGGATGTAGGAATCGCTGGAGATACTCCTGGCATCACAGAAAAAGAAGCATTAAGCAAAATGGGTAAAGGCCCTCAAATCATTCTTTATGATGCGTCCATGGTTTCTCACAAAGGCTTGCGTGATTTAGTAACAGATACAGCTGATGAATTGAATATTCCATATCAGTTTGATGCTGTGCCAGGAGGTGGAACAGATTCAGGTGCTATTCACTTAACACATAATGGAGTACCTGCATTATCCATTACGATCGCTACCCGCTACATTCATTCGCATGCAGCCATGCTTCACCGTGATGACTATGAAAATGCTGTAAAGTTAATTGCCGAGGTCATTAAACGCCTTGATAGAGAAACGGTTGAAAAGATTACGTTTCAATAATTACAAAGAAAAAAGATGAGCCAACTAGGTCATCTTTTTTCGCTTATACTATTTATCGCAGATTAACGGGCTGTAAGATCCCCACTTAAAGAATTTGATTAAAACGAAAATTTCTAGGTGGGAGATCAACAGCCCGTAAATGCCCGATTGGTTCAACTAACAATCAGTGTGGGATGAAGGCCGACTAAGATTGCCACGTACTGTGGTAACATCGGCACTAGCACGTCCTGTGCATTGAAAACACCCACTGATTGAAGTTTCACTTTATTTCAATCCATTCTCCAATGTTTGAAGCATCTCCTGTTTATCTTGATCAGAGGAGTTCTTCCAAATCACTTCGAATAATACTCCTAATCCAGGGAGCATTTTTTCCTCTCCGTTTTGGATAGCATCAACAATTGTATCCTTTAATTCGTCTTGTGAATTACCTGAAACATTGTGTATAATTGCGTTTCTTAAGTTTAAGTTCATTGACAGCACTCCTTCCGTATAATCGAATCGTTATTATGATTTCATTTTTTGGATTTATTATGTATTTTATTTGGGCTATAATAAGAAAATTGGAGCAAAAAATAAAGGAGAGTGAGAGTGTGAAGTATATTCACTCTGCGAATAACCCTCAAGTTAAGCAATGGAAAAAGCTTTTAACGAAAAAGGAAAGAGACAAAACGGGAACCTTTTTAGTCGAAGGCTTTCATCTCGTTGAAGAAGCATTATTAAACGGACGTATTGAAGAAATTGTGGTCAGTGAAAATACTGGATTGCCGCCTTCATGGAATTATGGAGAAATTCCAGTAACGTTAGTAACGAATGACATTATTCAAAGTTTATCTGATACGGAAACACCTCAAGGGGTAATCGCCATTTGCCGTCAGCCCGAGTTTAACGCTGATCAAATTAATGGAAACAAATATTTGCTAATTGATGCGGTTCAAGACCCTGGAAATTTAGGCACGATGATTCGAACAGCGGATGCTGCGGGCGTGGATGCTGTAATCATTGGGGATGGTAGTGTAGATAGCTATAATCCGAAAGTACTCCGCTCCGCACAAGGCAGTCATTTTCACCTCCCGATAGTTAGAGGAAATCTTTTTGACTGGATTAGTAAGCTTACGAAGGAAAACATCCCTGTGTACGGCACGGCATTAGAAAATGCAAAAGAGTATACAGAAATTGAAACTAAGGGGAGATTTGCCTTAATAGTCGGCAATGAAGGAAGCGGCGTACGAAAGTCGATTTTAGGAGAAACAACTGATAATCTTTATATCCCCATTTACGGAAAAAGTGAATCGTTGAATGTTGCGATAGCAACAGGAATTTTGCTATATTACTTAAGAAATTAGTAATTGGGCGCTTTTTTTCAGAAAACCGTTTGAAACTATGTGAAGAATATACTATAATTACAGGAAAATTATATTGTTATAAAACAATGATGGAGAAAAGTAGCTTGCAGGGAACTTTTCAGGGAGAGAATGCCTAGACTGAGAGCATTTTCAGAGGGAAAGCAAGAGAAATTTCACCTCCTGAGTTGGCATCGGGACCATTAAAAAGCTTTTTGAGTTAGATTGCTGTCTAGCTCCAGCGGCTAGCCCCTCGAGGTCATAAGCCAATTCTCCCAGAAAGGAAAAGTACACCTTTCCGGGAGCCTTGTCTTATGCTTGTCAGGGCTGACCAAGCCGCTTCCGCTTTTCGGTGTAAAGATGTTCCGGCTTATTGCCGTTATCCGAATGAAGCGAATACATAAAGCGATCAATACATGCTTTTTGTGTTAAAAAGGGTGGTACCGCGAATCCAAAACCTCGTCCCTTTATGGGATAGAGGTTTTTTATTTTGGAAAAAAACAGATTTAAAGGAGGATTTTTTAGATGCAAGAGCGTTTAAAAGAACTGCAAAGCGAAGCGTTGGACAAAATCAGTCAAGTGTCCGATTTAAAAGAGCTAAATGATATTCGAGTATCCTATTTGGGAAAAAAAGGACCCATTACAGAAGTATTGAAAGGCATGGGGAAATTATCTGCCGAAGAACGCCCAGTCATGGGGGCACTAGCGAATGAAGTACGTGATGCTATTGCAGCAGGAATTGAAGAGAAGCAAATACATTTAGAAGAGGCAGCTGTTCAAGAAAAACTGGCAGGTGAAAAAATTGATGTTACCTTGCCAGGCCGTCCAGTGAAAACGGGAAATCATCACCCTCTTACAAGCATCGTAGAGGAAATTGAAGACTTATTTATTGGGATGGGTTATACAATTGCTGAAGGACCCGAGGTAGAAAGTGATTATTATAATTTCGAAGCGCTAAACTTGCCAAAGGATCACCCAGCTCGTGATATGCAGGATTCCTTCTATATTACAGAAGACATTCTTCTACGTACCCAAACATCCCCTGTACAAGCGAGAACAATGGAAAAGCACAAAGGGAAAGGTCCTGTGAAAATTATTTGTCCAGGAAAAGTGTTCCGACGTGATAATGACGATGCTACACACTCCCATCAGTTTATGCAAATTGAAGGTCTAGTTGTCGATGAAAACATTCGCATGAGTGATTTAAAGGGAACTTTAGAATTGTTCGCGAAGAAGTTATTTGGAGAAGACAGAGAAATCCGCTTACGCCCAAGTTTCTTCCCATTCACTGAGCCTTCAGTAGAGGTGGATGTATCCTGCTTTAAATGTGGTGGGAAGGGCTGTAACATTTGCAAAAAAACCGGCTGGATTGAAATATTAGGAGCTGGTATGGTCCATCCGAATGTACTTGAAATGTCAGGCTTTGATTCAAAGAAATACTCTGGATTTGCATTCGGAATGGGAGTGGAGCGGATTGCCATGCTGAAATACGGCATCGATGATATTCGCCATTTCTATACAAATGATGTGCGTTTCTTAAAACAATTCTCTATTAATGAATAGTTTACAGCTGCTAAAAGGGTTAGAAAAATGAGATACAGGAGGATATAACATGTTTGTTTCATATAAATGGCTGCAGGATTATGTTGATTTATCAGGTGTGACCCCAGCAGAGCTTGCAGAAAGAATTACGAAAAGCGGTATAGAGGTTGAAGGCATAGAGGTTCTAAATGAAGGGATTCGGGGTGTTGTCATTGGGCATGTTCTTGAAAGAGAGCAGCATCCGAATGCTGATAAATTAAATAAATGCTTAGTCGATATTGGTGGTGAAGAGCCTGTACAAATCATTTGTGGCGCACCTAATGTTGATAAAGGGCAAAAGGTTGCAGTCGCAACAGTTGGTGCCGTTCTACCAGGCAATTTCAAAATCAAAAAGGCAAAGCTTCGCGGAGAGGAATCAAATGGAATGATCTGTTCCCTTCAGGAGCTTGGGATTGAAAGCAAGCTTATGGCAAAGGAATATTCAGAGGGCATTTATGTATTCCATCAAGGGGCCGAGGTTGGAACAGATGCAATTGAACAATTACATCGAGATGACCAAGTGTTAGAGCTTGGCTTAACTCCGAATCGTTCTGATTGCTTAAGTTTACTTGGAGTTGCCTATGAAGTGGCAGCGATTTTAGGAAGAGAAGTGAAGCTTCCTGAAACAGATCATGCTGAGTTATCAGAAAATGCTTCTGATTATATTCGAGTTGATGTGGAGGCACCTGAAGATAACCCGTTATATATTGCAAAAGTCATTAAAAATGTACAAATCAAGCCATCTCCTCTATGGATGCAAGGAAGATTGATGGCATCAGGCATTCGTCCGCATAATAATGTTGTTGATATTACAAACTATATTTTGCTTGAATATGGCCAGCCGCTTCATGCTTTCGACTATGACCGTTTTGGGTCAAAGCAAATTCTCGTTCGCCGTGCGAAGGATGGAGAAATCATCCAAACACTAGATGAAGCAAAAAGAGAATTAACTTCAGACCACCTACTTATCACAAATGGCAAAGAGCCAGTTGCCCTTGCGGGTGTTATGGGAGGCTTGGACTCTGAGGTACAATCCGATACAAAAACGGTTCTTCTTGAATCTGCATTTTTTAAAGGCGCAACAGTCAGAAAAGCATCTAAAGATCACGGTTTACGAAGCGAAGCAAGCGCGCGTTTCGAAAAAGGCGTTGATCCAAACAGAGTAAGAGCAGCAGCAGAAAGGGCTGCACATCTGCTCGAAAAATATGCTGGCGGAGAAGTGTTAGCAGGTTCTGTGGAAGCTAATACATTAAAGGTTGAACCGGCCATCGTTTCTGTTACATTAGATAAAATCAATCGTGTACTGGGAACATCATTAGAAATGAAAGACATTGAGGATATTTTTGCCCGTCTTCAATTTGAAACAAGTGTGGACGGAGATTCTATTATCGTAACAGTTCCTACCCGCCGTGGTGATATCACCATTGAAGAGGATTTAATTGAAGAAGTAGCTAGACTATTTGGCTATGATAATCTTGGATCAACTCTTCCATTTGGTTCATCAACACCGGGCCATTTAACAGCCTATCAAAATAAGCGCAGAATCGTCCGCAGATACCTTGAGGGAGCAGGCCTATACCAAGCGATCACTTATTCATTGACAAGCGGATCGAAAGCAACGCAATATGCATTAGAAACGCGGGAGCCCATTCGTTTGGCGATGCCGATGAGTGAGGAGCATAGCACACTTCGACTAAGCATCATTCCACAGCTCCTGAATGTCTTAAAACACAATGCTGCACGACAAAATGAACATCTTGCTGTTTATGAGATCGGAGATGTATTCCTTTCAGAAGGCAAGGATGTATTGCCAGAAGAACGAGAACATCTTGCTGGTGCAATAACAGGTTTGTGGCAAAGCCATCTATGGCAAGGAGAAAAGAAGCCAGTTGATTTCTTTGTTGTAAAAGGAATTCTTGAAGGCTTATTTGCTAGTATCGGTCTAGAAAATGTAATTGAGTATCGTCAAGCTGTAAGAGATGGATTGCACCCAGGCAGAACAGCAGACATCATCTTGAATGGCGAAGTAGCTGGTTTTGTAGGCCAAACGCATCCAACAGTAGAAAAAGAATACGATTTAAAAGAGACTTATGTTTTTGAGCTAAGCTTAAAGGCTATTTTAGAAGCAGAGACAGCGCCTTTACATTACCAAGCCATCCCGCGCTATCCATCTATCACACGTGATATCGCGCTCGTTGTCGATAAAGCTGCAGCTGCTGGAGAATTAGGAAGTATTATTAAGGAAGCAGGCGGAGCATTATTGAAGGAAGTTCAAGTATTTGATTTATACGA
Organism: Bacillus sp. JJ1532; assembly: GCF_036965085.1. NCBI lineage: Bacteria > Bacillati > Bacillota > Bacilli > Caryophanales > Bacillaceae > Bacillus > Bacillus sp. JJ1532. The sequence continues at coordinate 135,678 of NZ_JBALOW010000016.1, read as the reverse complement.
GGGCGATCGAATGGAGGAAGGTAAGAAATCTATTGCCTTCTCGCTTAAATATTTTGATCCTGAACGTACGTTAACGGATGAAGATGTTGTGAAAGCCCATGATAAAGTATTACAGGCAGTGAAGGATAAAGCTGGAGCTGTATTAAGAGGATAAACAACTAGGGGATGCCATTTGTGGCATCCCCTGTTTTTATTTTCGGTACTTCGATGCTACTAATCGCTTCGCCTTTTCTGTATTAGCAAAATGAAGCTTTACGAAGGCTGGCAGGCATTCAAGCCCTTTTTCATGAATAAGCCTCGCAGCTGCCTCATCAACCTTTGCCCCAGCCCCTTTTGTAATCTTAAATCCAGCGGCTTTGCTCAAATTGTCAAAGTGCTTGATGAACGCATATCTTGCGAGAATCGATGCAGCTGCTACTGCTAGGTGAATGCCCTCCGCTTTCGTACTAAAATACACATTTTCCGTTTGGACGACTGACTCCTTTTTTAAGTATGAATAATACACTTCCTCTTTAGCAAACTGGTCAATTAAAATCGCTTCGGGAACGTTTGGAGCAATTTTTTTTAGGAGATGCCCGATTGCTTGATTATGAAGCAAAGCTTTCATTTTGCCCTGTGACATGCCTGATTGCTGCAGTTTATTATATTTTTCATTGTGTAATGTTAATAGACTAAAAGGGACAATATCTTTAATTTCCTTGGCAATGCTCACAATCTTTTCATCATTTAAGTCTTTCGAATCCTTCACGCCTAATTCCTTCAGCAAGGGAATTTGATCCCTATTCACATAAGCTGCCACTACGGTAATAGGTCCAAAATAATCTCCTGTCCCAACTTCATCTGAGCCAATAACAGAAAGAGAGCTAATATTTTTAGGCAAGTGATTTAACTGGTAGCTTTCCTTTTTGGCAGAACTAGAAGGTTTGGCGGGTTTGCCCCATTTCGAAGATTCTTCTTCGCTGCCGCTTCCTTGAAATAATACTTTTCCGGATTTATAAGCGGTAATGGCACAGGATGGCGTTTTCGCGGCAAAGATACTCCCAGGCGGATTTTTATCTGATAGAAAGCGATCGTAATATATTTTCATCTCAGCAATTTCATTTAAAGCTTTAACAAGAACAATATTGCTCATACATTTTGCCCCTTTCCTATAGGCGTTTACATATTCTGTGTTTTTTTGACACGCTTCTACTTCCCACGTTTTTATGTTTCATGTTATGATATGGATTAGGATTCTAACGGAATGGAGGCATAACGATTGTCAGATGTACAAAAAAACCGTACGAGTGTAGATATATATGGACAGCAATATATTATTATCGGTACTGAGAGTCATAGCCATGTTCGGCTTGTTGCCTCAATGGTTGATGATAAAATGCGTGAAATCAGTTCCAAGAATCCTTATCTTGACAGCAGTAAATTAGCCGTTTTAACGGCTGTCAATGCCGTTAATGATTATATCAAGCTGAAGGATCGTCTAGAAAGGCTTGAAATTGAATTAAAAGAGAAAAGGACTGAATAAGTCATGCTAGATCTTGCCATACTCATTATATTAATAATAGGTTTTTTCGTTGGCTTAAAGAGGGGCTTTATTCTGCAATTGATCCATTTAGTCGGCTTTATTATCGCATTTATTGTTGCTCATATGTATTTTGAAAAGCTGGCCCCTAAATTAACCTTATGGGTTCCTTACCCAAATCTCCAAAGCAATTCAACAATGCGAATGCTATTTGATCAAGTCAATCTTGAAGATGCTTACTATCGCGCCATTGCCTTTGTCGTGATTTTTTTTGCGGTAAAAATTGTCCTGCAAATGATAGGAAGTATGCTTGATTTTGTTGCACACCTGCCGGTTCTAAAGCAATTAAATGTTTGGGCAGGCGGAATATTAGGTTTTATAGAAATATATCTTATCATGTTTATTCTATTATACATAGCAGCATTAGTACCAGTAGATTCCATTCAAAATGCCATAAATGAATCCTTTATGGCAAAAGGAATTGTAAAAAATACTCCGATATTTTCTCAGGCTATAAAGGAGATGTGGATTGAATACATAGCTTCTTAACTTCTCTAAAGCAGAGAAGTTTTCTTTTTAAGCAGATAAAAACTGATATTTATAGGAAACAATATTCACAATACAAGTTTTTCAAAAAAGTAGGTGTTCAATATGGGAATTAATAAAAAAGATGCTATTCGGCTCTTAGAAACGATTGCGATTTATATGGAGCTCAAGGGAGAAAACCCTTTTAAAATAGCTGCTTTCCGTAAAGCGGCTGCTGCATTAGAGGCAAATGATCAGAGTTTGACCGAAATAGAAGATTTTACGAAAATTTCTGGGATTGGAAAGGGAACTTCTGCGGTCATTGAGGAGTATATAGAGTTAGGACATTCAACTGTTTTGAATGAACTGAAGGAAGAAGTGCCAAAAGGATTAATTCCGCTGCTTCAATTGCCTAGTCTCGGAGGTAAAAAAATTGCGAAGCTGCATAAGGAGCTAGGGATAGAAAATGCAGCTGACTTGGAAACGGCTTGCCGAAATAAACAAGTACGGGAACTTGCCGGATTTGGGGAAAAATCAGAAGAAAAGATTCTTGCTGCATTAAGTCAAGTGGGAGGCAGACCGGAACGGCTGCCACTCGCTTATATGCTTCCGATTGCAGACTCCATCGAATCTGTTTTAAATGACATAGATGAGGTTGAGAATTTTTCACGAGCGGGCAGCTTAAGAAGAATGAGAGAAACTATTAAGGATTTAGATTTTATCATTGCAACGACTAAACCAGAGGTCGTAAAAGAAAAACTATTAGCCCTTCCACTGATTAAGGAGACGATTGCGGCTGGGGATACAAAGGTTTCAGTCATTCTAGAACATAGCTATGATATATCCGTTGATTTTCGTCTAGTCATGCCTGAGGAATTTGCAACTACGCTTCATCATTTTACTGGCTCCAAGGAACATAATGTAAGAATGCGTCAGCTTGCTAAAGAACGCGGGGAAAAGATTAGTGAATATGGAGTAGAAAATATTGAAACCGGCGAAGTTGCCACTTTTACAACTGAAAGGGAGTTTTATGCACATTTCGGGCTCCCTTATTTTCCACCCGAAATCAGGGAGGACGGAAAGGAAGTAGATGAATACTCTGCTGAATTGGATTTAATCACTCTTTCCGATATAAATGGTGATCTCCATATGCACACGACTTGGAGTGATGGTGCCCATACGATTGAAGAAATGGTTGAGGCCTGCCGTGCACGAGGCTATAAATATGTTGCCATAACGGATCACTCTCAATATTTAAAGGTTGCAAATGGATTAACTTCTGAACGCTTAAGAAAGCAAAAAGAAGAGATTAAACGGCTAAATGAACGCTACGATGATATAACTATTTTATCTGGTGTTGAAATGGATATTTTACCTGACGGAACATTAGATTATGATGATGAACTACTTGCGGAAATGGATATCGTCATCGCGTCTATTCATTCGTCCTTTTCCCAGCCGAAAGCAAAAATAATGGAACGGTTAAAAACAGCCTTGAAGAATCCCCATGTTGACATCATCGCTCACCCAACTGGCAGAAAAATTGGCCAAAGGGATGGCTATGAAGTAGATATAGATCTATTGATTGAACTCGCAAAAGAAACGAATACTGTCTTAGAATTAAATGCAAATCCGAACAGGCTAGACCTTGCCCCTCAGTATATTCGCAAGGCCCAAGACGCTGGTGTGAAAATAGTGATTAATACAGATGCCCATAAGATGGACACATTGACTCATATGTCTATCGGTGTATCGACAGCAAAAAAAGGCTGGATTAAGAAAAGCAGTGTCCTTAACGCCATGGATATTGGAGAGCTGCTGGAATTTATAAACAATAAGGATAGATAGGAGGCTAGCAGAACTTGTTAGCTTTAGCTGTCCTTTTGCATTTCGAATAGGAGGTCACATCCTCATGCAGGAAAGAATTTTTAAAGTGCTGGAGTTTAATAAAGTAAAGGAACAATTACTCGAGCATGTATCATCTGAGTTAGGAAGAAGAAAAGCAGAACATTTAATGCCATCTGTCGATTTTGAAGAAGTTCAGCAGTGGCAGGAAGAAACAGATGAAGCTGTAAAGGTGCTTCGAATTAAAGGCAACGTCCCGCTAGGCGGAATATATAATATACGGCCGCATGTCAAAAGGTCACTCATTGGCGGGATGCTAAGCCCGCATGAATTAACACAAGTAGCAAGCACTGTTCATGCAAGCAGACAAATTAAAAGATTTATTGAAGAGTTTGTAGATGAAAATGAGAATTTACCTATATTAAGCAGCTATGTTCTTCGTATTATCGTCTTAGCTGATTTGGAAACAACGATCAAAAATGCAATAGATGACAACGGAGAAGTATTGGATAGTGCGAGTGATACGCTTCGGTCTCTTCGAAATCAATTGCGTACGAAAGAATCCCGGGTTAGAGAAAGACTGGAAAGCATGATCCGTTCGTCAAATGCGCAGAAGATGCTTTCTGACGCCATTATTACGATTCGTAATGATCGCTTTGTTATTCCAGTCAAACAGGAGTACAAAGGGCATTATGGCGGAATTATCCATGACCAAAGCTCTTCAGGTCAAACATTATTTATCGAACCTCAATCGATTGTCCAATTAAATAATGAGCTTCAGGGAATTCGTGTGAAAGAGCAGCAGGAAATTGAAAGGATTTTAATAGAACTTTCAAGCAAGGTAGCAGAAAATAGTTCGGAGCTAGAAGCAATTGTTGATGTTCTAACCGAAATAGATTTTATGTTTGCTAAAGCGCGTTACAGCAACCGGATGAAAGCATCAAAGCCTAAGGTAAATTATGAGGGGAGAATATCTTTATTTAAGGCGCGTCATCCGCTTATTCCTGCGGACGTTGTAGTAGCGAATGACATTTCATTAGGAAAAGACTTTTCGACCATCGTTATAACAGGTCCAAATACCGGAGGGAAAACCGTCACATTAAAAACAGTTGGCTTATGTACGCTAATGGCCCAAGCCGGACTGCAAATCCCAGCCTTAGATGGATCTGAAATTGCTGTCTTTGATGCTGTGTATGCAGATATTGGCGATGAACAATCTATCGAACAAAGTCTTAGTACCTTCTCCTCTCATATGGTGAATATTGTTGACATTCTAAATAGGGTAGACTTTAACAGTCTTGTTCTCTTTGATGAATTAGGTGCAGGAACAGACCCTCAAGAGGGGGCCGCTCTTGCTATTTCCATATTAGATTATGTATATAAACGAGGAGCAAGGGTCATTGCAACGACTCATTATCCTGAATTAAAAGCATATGGTTATAATCGGGAAGGAGTCATCAATGCGAGTGTAGAATTTGATATTGATACACTTAGCCCGACATATAAGCTGCTGTTAGGGGTTCCCGGCCGAAGCAATGCATTTGAAATTTCCAAGAGGCTTGGCCTCCAAGAAGATGTGATTGACACAGCCCGTTCCTATATAAGTGCAGACAGCAATCAGGTTGAGAATATGATCGCTTCGTTAGAGGAGAGCAGAAAACAGGCTGAAGCAGACAAGGAAGAAGCAAGTGACCTTTTAAGAAGTGCTGAAATGCTTCATAAAGATTTGCAAAAGCAAATGATCGAATTTTTTGAGCAAAAAGATACTTTACATGAAAAAGCGGCAGAAGAGGCCGAAGCTATTATCGACCAAGCGAAGGCCGAAGCTGAAAAAGTCATCCGTGATTTAAGAAAAATGCGTATCGAAAAAGCAGCAGAGATAAAAGAACACGAATTAATTGAAGCAAAGAAACGTCTGGAAGAGGCAGCGCCTAAAATTAAAAAGACAAACAAACTAATTACAAGTAAAGCTAAGCATATATTTAAGCCCGGGGATGAAGTAAAGGTTTTAAGCTTTGACCAAAAAGGAACCCTGATTGATAAGACATCTGACAAAGAATGGCAAGTACAAATTGGGATTCTAAAAATGAAGGTAAATGAAAAGGATTTGGAGTTTATTAAAAGTCCAAAACCAGTGGAAACAAGACCAATGGCGATTGTAAAGGGAAAAGACTTTCATGTTAGTCTTGAACTAGACCTGCGAGGGGAACGATATGATAATGCTCTGCTTCGAGTGGAGAAATATATCGATGATGCACTGCTAGCTGCCTATCCTCGTGTTTCCATCATACATGGAAAAGGAACTGGTGCACTTAGACAGGGTGTACAGGAATACTTAAGAAATCATCGTTCAGTCAAAAAAATCCGGTTCGGTGAAGCAGGCGAAGGCGGATCAGGTGTAACGGTTGTTGAATTTAAATAACGGATTGGGAGAGAAGAAATGAACCAATTTTGGGAAAATGATTTTGTACAAACGGCGGGGTATTATAGTGTTGTCATTTTATGTATGATCGTATTCTTAGCTGTTTTCGAATTGGTCACGAAATATCGGAACTGGGATGAAATCAAAAATGGGAATATAGCGGTTGCTATGGCAACAGGGGGAAAGATATTCGGGATTGCCAATATTTTTAGACATTCCATCATGATAAATGATTCACTTTTCACCATGATCAGCTGGGGAGTATTCGGCTTCTTTCTACTGTTAACTGGTTATTTTATCTTCGAATTCCTTACACCGAAATTTAAAATTGATGAAGAAATTGAAAAAAATAATAAAGCTGTTGGATTCATATCCATGGTTATTTCGATTGGTTTGTCCTATATTATTGGGGCAGGCTTATCTTAAGGAGCGGGGATATAAGTGGATAAATTAGCAAAAGTATTATTTGGTTTTTGTGGGTTGTTTGTTGTAATCGGTGCTATTTACTTATTATTTATTGCCTAATCTTTTTTTAATATAGTTTTCAAATCGCCATAATCATATGGCGATTTTTTTGTAACCTGATGTATTTAGATATAAATCCAGTTCTTCTCTATCGAGAGTGTAAATAAGATAAATATATTAACTCTTACAATAAAGTAATTGATTATTTGGACATGTTAAAAATATACAGAAACCTATTATTCCAATTGTCATGTAAACTTCATTATATTATAATAAGAACGAACAATTGGAATGTTCTAAATATTTAATACTTTAGAAGGAGGGAATATGTTGTTACCTAATAAGCCTTGGCTTCAAACGTATCCGGAAGAAATACCCTCATCTTTGACATATCCAAATCAGCCTGTTCAAGACTATTTAAAAAAAGCGGCTGATGATCATCCAGAGAAAATTGCCATTCATTTCATGGGAAAGGAATTTACTTATCGAACCATTTATGAATCCTCTTTAAAGCTTGCTTCCTATCTTCAGGAACTTGGAATTGGGAAAGGTGATCGGGTAGCTATTATGCTGCCGAATATTCCGCCTGCTGTTATTAGTTATTTTGGCATCCTAATAGCTGGAGGAATTGTCGTACAAACGAACCCTCTTTATACGGAGCGGGAGCTTGAATACCAAATGAAGGATTCAGCGGCGAAGGCGATCATTACGATGGATATATTGTTTCCAAAGACAACGAAGGTTAAGCCGCAAACTGATTTACAGCATATAATTGTAACCGCTATCAAAGACTTCCTTCCTTTTCCGAAAAACTTAGTTTATCCTTTTCTGCAAAAGAAGCAATATGGAATCGTTGTAAACGTCAGGCATGAAGGAAACAACCATTTATTAACTGAAATTCTAAAGCAGCCAGCGAAAAAACTGAAGGAATATGAATTTGATTTCGAAGAAGATTTAGCGCTATTACAATATACAGGTGGAACGACTGGATTTCCGAAAGGGGTTATGCTGACACATCGGAATCTTGTCGCAAATACGTCCATGTGTAAGGCTTGGCTTTATAAATGTAAACGTGGGCAAGAGGTTGTTCTAGGCTTATTGCCATTTTTCCATGTGTACGGAATGACAACGGTGTTAATTTTATCGGTTATGGAAGCGCACAAAATGGTTTTGCTGCCAAAATTCGATGTAGAGACAACATTGAAGACGATTCAAAAACAAAGACCGACTCTGTTCCCAGGGGCTCCAACCATCTATATTGGACTATTAAATCATCCGGATTTGGGGAAATATGATCTTTCCTCTATTGATTCGTGTATAAGCGGTTCAGCAGCTCTACCTGTAGAGGTACAGCAAAAGTTTGAAGAGGTAACAGGCGGCAAGCTTGTTGAAGGCTATGGTTTAACAGAATCTTCACCGGTAACCCATGCTAATTTTCTCTGGGATCGTCCGCGTGTAAAGGGAAGTATTGGTGTACCATGGCCAGATACAGATGCAGCAATTCTGTCATTAGAAACTGGAGATTTTCTTCCGTCCGGTGAGATTGGAGAAATTGTCGTTAAGGGTCCGCAAGTCATGAAGGGATATTGGAATCGTCCAGAGGAAACAGCTGAATCCTTAAAGGATGGCTGGCTTTTAACGGGTGACCTCGGGTATATGGATGAACAAGGCTATTTCTATGTTGTTGACCGTAAGAAGGATATGATTATCGCTGGCGGCTATAATATTTATCCGCGTGAAATTGAAGAAGTCCTTTATGAACACCCTGCCGTACAGGAGGTTGTAGCAGCTGGAGTACCTGATCCATATCGTGGAGAAACGGTAAAAGCTTATATTGTCTTAAAAGAAGGGACAAACGCAAATAAAGAAGAATTAAATGAGTTTGCCCGAAAATACCTAGCAGCTTATAAGGTTCCACGACTTTACGAATTCCGGGATGCGCTTCCGAAAACAGCTGTTGGAAAAATATTGAGAAGAGCCCTGATAGATGAAGAAAAAAAGAGACTAAATGATGATCAGGAAAAGCAGGCTTAATTTTGAGTCCGAGCTTCTACTTCGGCTCTTTATTTTTGAAGAATTAGGCTTGTACCATTTTTTAATAAATGACATAATAGATCCGTCCATCAAAAATTGCACAACAGTTTCTTGACAGAACGGAATTGTAGAACTATTATAAAAATATGAATGACGATTCATTCATTATGATTAGCAATCATTCGCCCTTTATACAGATAAAAGCCTACACTTTCTTGGAAGGAGGGACACGATGAAAAAGAACAAACCTAAATATCGTCAAATCATTGATGCCGCAGTCATAGCCATTGCAGAGAACGGGTATCATCAGGCACAGGTTTCCAAAATTGCCAAGCAGGCTGGCGTTGCTGACGGAACGATTTACTTATATTTTAAGAATAAAGAAGATATCCTTATCTCTCTCTTTCAAGAAAAAATGGGATACTTTGTTGAGAAATATGAAGAGAAAATTGCAGGAAAAGAAACAGCCGCAGAGAAATTATTAGTATTGGTTGAAACACATTTTAATATGCTTTCTGAGGATCGTCATCTTGCCATCGTGACTCAATTGGAACTCAGACAGTCCAATAAGGAGATCCGTCATAAAATTAATGAAGTTCTAAAAGGAGTTCTTTCTTTAGTTGAAAAAATACTAGTAGAAGGAAAAGAAAACGGTGAGTTTTCTGCCGCTTTAGATACCCGATTAGCACGCCAAATGATTTTTGGCACGATGGATGAGACAGTCACAACTTGGGTGATGAATGAGCAAAAGTATGATTTAACCTCGTTAGCAGGACCCGTGCATCAACTGCTTCTCAATGGCTGTGCCGCGCGTCAATAACCATTGAATTTTTTTGAAAGAAAAGGGGATGAAATATGGAGTATTTAAAATGGTCAAATCAGGATATGGTAGCTACTATTACGATTGAACGCCCTCCGGCAAATGCTCTTTCTTCAGGATTATTGAAGGAGTTATCGGCTTTATTAGATGAAATTGAAGCCAATGACGAAATCAGGGTCATCTTAATACACGGAGAAGGGCGTTTCTTTTCAGCAGGAGCAGACATTAAAGAATTTACAACAATCAAAACTGGAAATGATTTCTCTAAACTTTCAACCTATGGCCAAGAATTATTTGAACGAATGGAAACATTCCCTAAGCCTATCATAGCTGCCATTCATGGTGCCGCACTTGGCGGTGGGTTAGAGCTTGCTATGGGATGTCATTTTCGATTAGTCGCCGAGAATGCTAAGCTAGGGTTGCCTGAGCTGCAGCTTGGATTAATCCCCGGGTTTGCAGGAACACAGCGTCTTCCGAGGCTCGTTGGTACAGCTAAGGCTGCCGAAATGCTTTTTACAAGTGATCCGATAACAGGATTAGAGGCAGTACAATATGGTCTTGCCAACCATGCTTACCCTGAAAGCGAGCTTTTAGAAAATGCCTATAACATAGCAAAGAAAATTGCCAAGAAGAGTCCAGTTTCCATTAAGGCTGCTATCGATCTTTTAAACTATTCAAAGCCTAAAGAATACTTTGAAGGAGTAAAGATGGAAGCAAAACTGTTCGGAGATGTATTTGTCTCAGAGGATGGAAAAGAAGGAATTTCTGCATTTATCGAGAAAAGAGAACCGAAATTTACAGGAAAATAGAAATAATTATTTTTTTTCGATAACAATTTTTCTAGCAATCTATTATAATTATCATGTACGGGGTGTACGACCCACGTATGAAATGAATTTTCTTAATCTTTAGAAGTGGTGAAATTTTTTGCTACAAGTTTAACCTTCATTTTTCAGTCATTAGCTATTTTTATCTAGCTACAGTGCCTAGGGGCTCGCCGACTAAAAACGCCACGTCCTAATGTCTTCGTCGGCACTAGTACGTCCTGTACGTCGGAGGTCATAAGCCCCTGGGCGAGGCACTTACGCTTTTACTATTAGGAGGGATATCATGAACATCTATGTTTTAATGAAAAGAACCTTTGATACAGAAGAGAAAATTACGATTTCAGGCGGTCAAATAAACGAAGATGGAGCAGAATTTATCATTAACCCTTATGATGAATATGCAATCGAGGAAGCTATTCAAGTTCGTGATGAAAATGGCGGGGAGGTAACGGTTGTCTCTGTCGGAAATGAAGAAACTGAGAAACAGCTCCGTACTGCCCTTGCTATGGGTGCTGATAAAGCTGTATTAATTAATACTGAAGATGATCTAGAATACGGTGATCAATTTACAACTGCAAAAATTCTTTCCGAATATTTAAAAGACAAGGATGCTGACTTAATCATTGCTGGAAACGTTGCGATTGACGGCGGTTCGGGTCAAGTTGGACCTCGTGTAGCTGAACTTCTAAACATTCCTTATGTCACAACGATTACAAAGCTCGATATTGCGGGCAGTAATGTAACTGTTGTTCGTGATGTTGAAGGGGATTCTGAAATAATTGAGACAAGCCTGCCTTTATTAGTAACAGCTCAGCAAGGATTAAATGAACCACGCTACCCATCATTGCCAGGGATTATGAAAGCAAAGAAAAAACCGCTTGATGAGCTTGAGCTTGATGATCTTGACCTTGAGGAAGACGATGTTGAGGCAAAGACAAAAACAATTGAAATCTATCTTCCGCCTAAAAAAGAGGCAGGAAAAATCCTCGAAGGCGAGCTTGCAGATCAAGTAAAAGAACTTGTACAACTTCTTCATACTGAAGCAAAAGTAGTCTGATCGGAATATACAAGAATATGAACGCAGGGGGTAAAGCATAATGGCTAGAAAAGTATTAGTTTTAGGTGAAGTCCGTGACGGATCATTGCGTAATGTATCCTTTGAAGCAGTGGCTGCAGCAAAAACCGCAGCAGAAGGCGGAGAAGTTGTAGGAATATTAATTGGCGATTCTGTAAGCGCTTTAGGCGGAGAATTAATCCAATATGGTGCGGACCGTGTTGTAACCATTGAAAATGAAAAACTTAAGCAATATACATCAGATGGCTACTCACAGGCTGTTATGGCTGTCATTGATACGGAAAAGCCGGATGGACTGATTTTTGGCCATACAGCTTTAGGCAAGGATCTAGCTCCAAAAATTGCAGCTAAATTAAGCTCAGGATTGATATCCGATGTAACTGCCTTAGAAATAACAGGAGGCAACTTAGTTTTCACTCGTCCTATTTATTCAGGAAAAGCATTCGAAAAGAAAATTGTTACTGATGGTTTAATTTTCGCTACGATCCGCCCGAATAATATTAGCCCGCTTGAAAAGGACGAATCTAGAACAGGAGACGTTTCTTCTCTATCAGTTGATATTAAAGATCTCCGCACCATTATTAAAGAGGTTGTCCGCAAGGCAAGCGAAGGAGTCGATCTATCTGAAGCGAAGGTTGTAATTGCTGGAGGGCGCGGAGTCAAGAGTGAGGAAGGCTTTGGTCCATTAAAAGAGCTTGCAAAAGTTCTAAATGGTGCGGTTGGGGCTTCTCGTGGCGCCTGTGACGCAGATTATTGCGACTATTCATTGCAGATTGGGCAAACAGGAAAGGTTGTTACACCTGACCTTTATATCGCGTGCGGAATTTCAGGAGCGATTCAGCATCTTGCCGGTATGTCAAACTCCAAAGTTATTGTGGCGATTAATAAAGACCCTGAGGCAAATATTTTTAAGGTTGCAGATTATGGGATTGTCGGAGACCTGTTTGAGGTAGTTCCGATGCTTACAGAAGAGTTTAAGAAGCTGTTAATAAATGCATAAGCTAACTATATAAACGAGCGGCTATATGCCGCTTGTTTTCTATATAGGAATGATTTCAAACCAAAAATTCAATATGAATAGTTATTGAAAATATAGGGGAAATTACGGTCGAAGCAAATCGTTAGCATGTGGGAATAAACAATGGTATACTGTCGTTATATTTATTATTCACTTAAAAATAGGAGGCATTTCGATGGCTATTATAAACGCTACAGATCAATCTTTTTCTACTGAGACTGGTTCAGGAGTTGTCCTTGCAGATTTTTGGGCACCATGGTGCGGACCTTGTAAAATGATCGCTCCAGTACTTGAAGAGCTAGATACAGAAATGGGCGATAAAGTAAAAATCGTCAAGCTAGACGTAGACGAGAACCAAGAAACTGCAGGAAAATATGGTGTTATGAGCATCCCGACTTTAATCGTTTTTAAAGACGGAGAAGTTGTAGATAAAGTAGTTGGCTTCCAGCCGAAAGAAGCTCTTGCAGAACTTCTTTCAAAACATGCATAATAAGATTAGATTTGTAAGGGGTCTGACTTGTAGTCTGACCCCTTAAGTATTTCTATTCCGGAAGTGATCAAATGAATGAAATTATTAAAAATAAATTAATGCTATTGCCTGATCAGCCAGGCTGCTATCTAATGAAGGACCGTCAAGGAACTATCATCTACGTAGGAAAGGCAAAGGTTTTAAAAAATCGTGTCAGATCCTATTTTACTGGTTCACATGACGGAAAAACACAAAGATTAGTCAATGAAATAGAAGACCTCGAATATATTGTGACATCCTCTAATATAGAAGCTTTAATTCTTGAGATGAACTTAATTAAAAAGTACGATCCTAAATATAATGTTATGCTCAAGGACGATAAAACCTATCCATTTATTAAACTAACTGCTGAGAGACATCCCCGCCTCATAACTACCCGAAAGATCAAAAAAGATAAGGGGAAATATTTTGGGCCTTATCCAAATGTCCATGCTGCAAATGAAACAAAGAAGCTGCTTGACCGAATTTATCCATTAAGAAAATGTACAACCTTGCCTGACCGTGTCTGCCTTTACTATCATTTAGGACAATGTTTAGCTCCTTGTGTGAAAGAAGTAAGTGAGCAGGAATATAAATTAATGGTTGATGAGATTACCCGTTTCTTAAATGGAGGCTATAAGGAAATAAAAAAAGAATTAACAGAAAAAATGACAGCCGCTGCTGAAGAACTTGACTTTGAAAAGGCAAAGGAGTTCCGTGATAGGATCGCTCATATTGAAGCAACAATGGAAAAGCAAAAGATCACAACAACAGACTTTACAGATCGAGATGTATTCGGCTTTGCTGTCGATAAAGGCTGGATGTGTGTTCAGGTATTCTTTATCAGACAGGGGAAACTCATTGAACGGGATGTTTCAATGTTTCCAATTTATAACGAGCCTGACGAAGAAATGTTAACATACCTAGGTCAATTTTATTTAAAGGCCAATCACTTTAAGCCAAAAGAAATATTGCTGCCTAATACGGTTAATTCAGATATGGCTGAAGAGCTTTTAGAAGTAAAAACATTTCAACCTCAACGAGGCCAGAAAAAAGATTTAGTCCAATTAGCTTCTAAAAATGCAAAAATCGCCCTTCAAGAAAAGTTCTCCCTTATTGAGAAGGATGAAGAACGAACCATTAAAGCGATTGAAAATTTGGGGAACCAACTAGGTGTTTATACCCCTCATCGAATTGAGGCTTTCGATAACTCGAACATTCAAGGAACAGATCCCGTATCAGCCATGGTTGTTTTTATTGATGGCAAGCCCGAGAAAAGAGAATATCGTAAATATAAAATAAAATCTGTGCAGGGACCGGATGATTATGATTCTATGCGAGAGGTCGTACGTAGAAGGTATTCTCGGGTATTAAAAGAAAACCTGCCTCTTCCAGATTTGATCATCATTGATGGAGGAAAGGGGCATGTTGAGGCAGTAAGAGATGTATTGGAAAATGAATTGGGCCTTGATATCCCTATCTCAGGTTTGGTAAAAGATGAGAAGCATAGAACTTCACAGCTCTTGTACGGGAATCCATTAGAAATTATTCCACTTGGGAGAAACAGTCAGGAGTTCTATCTGCTGCAAAGAATTCAAGATGAAGTCCACCGTTTCGCCATAACGTTCCATCGCCAGCTTAGAGGGAAAAATGCTTTTCAGTCAGTGCTGGATGAAATTCCTGGTATTGGGGAAAAGCGCAAGAAGCAGCTCCTAAAATCCTTTGGGTCTGTCAAAAAGATGAAAGAGGCTAGCATAGAGGAATTTAGAAAAATTGGTATTCCCGCAAATATTGCGGAAGAATTAAAAAGAAAATTAACGGAATAGTATTGTTAGAAGAAAAAGAGCATGCTATAATTACTGAAAATTCAATATCACTTTATAGTATTAAAGTGAAGGTAGAGGTGCGAACTTCATTAGTAAAAGCTTGGAGAAGTATGAGCTTCAATGAAAAGCTTTGAAAGGGAATGTTTGCCGAAGTGGATAAAGTCTCATAACTTTTTTCGCTGGTCTTGCATTGAATAAATGTAAGATTGTCAAGACAAAGCCGTCTTGGAGAGCTATCTCACTGTGTAAATCGTATTTTTTATACGTTTATAAAACACAGCAATGAGATAGAATCTCATTGCTTTTTTTTATGCAGAAATCCAATCAATCGGGTATTTCCGGCATATTTTATAATGCAATTTAAGAGACGGCTTCCAATCAACAATTTTTACATTAAGAAAGAGGGAAAAACATGGGACTTATCATTCAAAAGTTTGGTGGAACATCTGTTGCTAATGTAGAAAAAATTCGAAATGTCGCCAATCGGGTAATCGAAGAAAAGAATAAGGGCAATGATGTCGTTGTGGTTG
Organism: Bacillus sp. JJ1532; assembly: GCF_036965085.1. Taxonomy (NCBI): domain Bacteria; kingdom Bacillati; phylum Bacillota; class Bacilli; order Caryophanales; family Bacillaceae; genus Bacillus; species Bacillus sp. JJ1532. Next base: position 120,264 of record NZ_JBALOW010000016.1, on the reverse strand, counting down.
TTTCTGCAATGGGGAAATCTACCGATCAACTTGTCAGTCTGGCAAAGGAAATTTCCTCCTCTCCAAGCAAAAGAGAAATGGACATGCTTTTAACTACAGGTGAACAGGTGACGATTTCTTTATTAGCAATGGCCTTAACAGAAAAGGGATTTCCAGCCGTATCCTTAACAGGCTGGCAGGCAGGAATAAAAACAGAATCAGTACACGGAAATGCAAGAATATTGGATATAGATACTTCTAAGCTGAAAAGTGAGCTTAACGAAGGGAGGATTGTAATTGTTGCGGGGTTCCAAGGCATAACGGAAGACGGATCCATTTCAACATTGGGTCGTGGGGGCTCAGATACGACGGCAGTCGCAATAGCCGCTGCTTTAAAAGCGGATAAATGTGATATTTATACAGACGTGACAGGAGTGTATACAACAGATCCGCGCTATGTTAAAGACGCAAGAAAATTATTAGCGGTTTCCTATGATGAAATGCTTGAGCTTGCTCATTTAGGTGCTGGCGTATTGCATCCTAGAGCAGTAGAATTTGCAAAAAACTATCAAATCCCAATTGAAGTGCGTTCAAGCAGTGAAAGTGAATCAGGGACTATAATCGAGGAGGAAGTAAACATGGAAGAGAATTTAGTTGTCCGGGGAATAGCATTTGAAAACGAAATCACAAGAGTCACTGTTATTGGGTTGCCGAACTCCTTAATTGGGTTATCCACAGTCTTCTCTGAATTAGCAAAAAATCATATTAATGTTGATATTATTATTCAAAGTACATTAGCAGAACAATCAGCTAATCTATCCTTCTCGATTAAAAATGAAGATCTTGATGACACCATAAAGGTTCTAGAAAACTGTAAGAATAAATTAAACTATAGCCGTATTGAATCTGAGACGGGTCTTGCCAAAGTTTCGATTATTGGTTCAGGAATGGTTTCAAATCCAGGGGTAGCAGCTGAGATGTTTGAAGTGCTGGCCTCCAATGATATCGAAGTAAAGATGGTGAGTACATCAGAAATTAAGGTTTCAACGGTTATTGGACAAGAAAAAATGGTACAGGCTGTTGAGGCCCTTCACGAAGCCTTTCATTTATCAGGTATATCGATTAAATCTTAATATTAAGAAAGAGGCTTTCATTGTACCGAAAGCCTCTTTTTCGTCAGAAGTTAATATTCGATTTTGTCCTTTTTATCCCATTTAACTGTAAACTGAATTTTTCCTTTTCTTTTATTAGGATGTTCATACGATTCGCAAATTACTTCAGATTGCAGTTCAATTTGCTGAGCAATAAACCCTGCCTCAAGCTGAAAAGTGCATCGATTATTATTTTTACAGCGCTCTTGTATGAAAGAACTTGAAAGTTCAAATTCCATCTCATTTTTTGATTCTTTCTTAAGGACTAGGTTTCCCCATGAAGCTTGCTCGAAGAAATCAATTATTTCGGACACTGTCTTTTGAGGATATTTACGTGCAAGGGTTTTTCCAGCCCAATATAATATTTCAGGCGCATCATCGCCTAATATGTCGTGTAAAAGAACTTCCCTTATCAATTCGTATCCAAAGACAGAAATGGATTCGGTTTTTTGTTCAATTGGAATTAATTCTGAAGCTGTTTCGTTCAAGCTAAGATCCCCTCTTTCTATTATTCTTCTATTATATACAAATGAGAAGGAATTTAGTTATAGAATGATGAAAAAGCTGGCTGTTTTGCAGTGGAAGATTAATACTTTTTTAATATATTAAACCAAACGGGCTATCACTTAATAAATATGGTTAAATAGGTCAAAATACGTAATATTAATATATTTTTATGATTTTGATATTTACAACATTTTATGTAATCGTTTCCTTGACGCTCTAGGATGTTGGGAGTAAAATGGACATGTCACATAATTGTAAGAAAATGATATGCCATTTTCGAATTGATGTTTTGGTGAAATTCTTACATACGAAGTAACGACACCTTACATCTTGCAAAAAAATAGGGGGGTAAATCATGGCGGGTAATCGAGAGTTTTTAAATCGCAGATTGCATTCATTGCTAGGTGTTATACCAGTAGGACTATTTTTAGTTCAGCATCTAGTAGTCAATCATTTTGCAACAGGGGGAGAGGAGTCTTTTAATAAGGCAGCAGGTTTTATGGAAAATCTGCCGTTTAGAATTATTTTAGAAACCTTTATTATTTTCTTGCCTTTATTATTTCATGCCATCTATGGGCTTTATATTGCTTTTACAGCAAAAAACAATGTAAGCAAATATGGATTCTTCCGTAACTGGATGTTCATGCTGCAACGTGTGTCTGGTGTTATTACACTTATTTTCATTGCATGGCATGTATGGGAGACTCGTGTACAAGCTGCATTTGGCGCAGATGTTAATTTCCAAATGATGGAGAATATTCTTTCGAATCCATTTATGTTCTGGTTTTATATAGTAGGCGTTATTTCAACAATCTTCCACTTCTCTAATGGATTATGGTCTTTCTGTGTAAGCTGGGGGATTACAATTTCACCTCGTTCACAATTAATAACAACATACGTTACAATTGTTATCTTTATTTTATTATCAATTGTCGGTATTCGTGCGATTACAGCATTTGTTTAATAAGAAGTAGAAAATGTTCGGATGAAATTTTGCTTTAGTTTTACTATGTAATAGGGAGTGAGTCACTATGGCTAAAGGTAAGGTAATCGTTGTCGGCGGCGGTCTAGCCGGCTTAATGGCAACAATTAAAGTTGCAGAATCAGGGACTCCGGTTGAGTTATTTTCCTTAGTACCGGTTAAACGTTCTCACTCTGTTTGTGCCCAAGGCGGCATTAACGGAGCTGTTAATACAAAGGGTGAAGGAGATTCACCATATATCCACTTTGATGACACTATTTACGGCGGAGACTTTTTAGCAAACCAGCCGCCAGTTAAAGCAATGTGTGAAGCAGCACCTGGAATTATCCATTTATTCGACCGTATGGGTGTTATGTTTAATCGTACACCTGAAGGTTTACTCGATTTCCGCCGCTTTGGTGGAACACAGCATCACCGTACTGCATTTGCTGGAGCTACAACAGGTCAGCAACTTTTATATGCCTTAGATGAACAAGTACGCCGACAAGAGGTTGTAGGACTTGTTACGAAATACGAAGGCTGGGAATTCTTAGGTGCCGTTATTGATGATGATGGAGTTTGCCGTGGAATTTCAGCACAGAATTTAACTTCTGGTGAAATCCAAACATTTGCTGCAGATGCCGTTATTATGGCTACAGGCGGCCCTGGAATTATTTTTGGTAAATCAACAAACTCAGTGATCAATACAGGATCAGCTGCTTCTATTGTTTATCAGCAAGGGGCTTATTATGCGAATGGTGAATTTATTCAAATTCATCCAACTGCAATCCCTGGAGACGATAAGCTTCGTCTTATGAGTGAATCTGCACGTGGTGAAGGCGGACGTGTTTGGACTTATAAGGATGGTAAGCCTTGGTATTTCCTTGAAGAGAAATATCCTGCATATGGGAACCTAGTACCGCGTGATATTGCAACACGTGAAATTTTTGATGTATGTGTCAATCAAAAACTAGGTATTAATGGAGAAAACATGGTGTATCTGGATCTTTCTCATAAAGATGCGCATGAGCTTGATATTAAACTTGGCGGAATCATCGAAATTTACGAGAAGTTCATGGGTGATGATCCACGCAAAGTTCCAATGAAGATCTTCCCTGCCGTTCACTATTCAATGGGTGGACTATGGGTGGACTATGAACAGCAAACGAGCATTCCTGGCTTATTTGCAGCAGGTGAGTGTGATTATTCACAGCACGGTGCAAACCGTTTAGGTGCAAACTCCTTACTTTCAGCTATTTACGGTGGGATGGTTGCTGGACCAAATGCGGTTAAATATATTGATGGTCTTGAGAAAAGCGTTGATTCTATTTCTTCTTCTGTATTTGATCGTCATGTTAAAGAAGAGGAAGCAAAATGGAATGGCATCTTGTCTTTAGATGGAACTGAAAACGCTTATGTTCTTCATAAAGAACTTGGTGAGTGGATGACTGATAACGTGACAGTTGTTCGTGAAAACAGCAAGCTATTGAAAACGGATGAGAAAATTGTAGAGTTAATGGAACGTTTCAAAAACATTAATATTAACGATACAGCAAAATGGAGCAACCAAGGGGCTGCATTTACTCGTCAACTAAAAAATATGCTTCACTTATCTCGTGTTATTACAATTGGTGCATATAACCGTAATGAAAGCCGTGGGGCTCATTACAAGCCAGAATTCCCTAATCGTAATGATGAAGAATTCTTAAAGACAACAATGGCAAAATACACTGGAGAAGATACTGCTCCTGCCTTCCATTACGAGGAAGTTGATATTTCATTAATTGAACCACGTAAACGTGACTATACAAAAAAACATTAAGAGAAGGGGAGAGTAAGTGATGAGTGACAAAAAAACAATTCGCTTTATTATAACTCGTCAAGACAGTCCAGATTCTGCACCTTATGATGAAGAGTTTGAAGTGGAGTACCGTCCGAACTTAAACGTTATTTCAGCACTCATGGAAATACGCCGTAACCCTGTTAATGTGAAAGGTGACAAAACAACACCAATAGCATGGGATATGAACTGTCTTGAGGAAGTTTGCGGTGCCTGTTCAATGATTATTAATGGAAAACCACGCCAATCTTGTTCGGCGCTAGTTGACCAATTAGAGCAGCCAATCCGTTTAGCTCCTATGCGTACGTTCCCTGTTGTAAGAGACTTACAAGTAGATAGAAGCCGGATGTTTGATTCATTGAAAAAGGTTAAAGCGTGGATTCCAATTGACGGTACGTATGATCTTGGTCCAGGACCACGTATGCCGGAACCAAAACGTCAATGGGCATACGAGTTATCTAAATGTATGACATGTGGTGTATGTTTAGAAGCTTGTCCGAATGTAAATAGCAAAACAAACTTTATGGGACCGGCTGTCTTTAACCAAGTTCGCTTATTTAATGCCCATCCAACTGGGGAAATGAATAAAGCTGAGCGTTTAAATGCGTTTATGGAAGATGGCGGAATGACAGGCTGTGGAAATTCACAAAACTGTGTGCAATCATGTCCAAAAGGAATTCCTATTACAACATCAATCGCTGCTGTAAACCGTGCAGCTACATTACAATCTTTCAAAAACTTCTTTGGAAGCGATCAAGTTTAATAAACGAAAGCCCTTCTTCCACTTGGAAGAGGGGTTTTTTGTTTTCAATTTATTCTAATAGTTATATAATTGTAGAATAAATGAATGATTATTCACTTTTGATTAGAGTGGGGGAGATTACATGAACAGAATAGGCTATATAAAGGATTTTTCTGCTTGGGAAGAAGGTTTTGAATTTTTTCATCCTGTTAAGGTCCGTTTTTCAGAAACAGATATGTTCGGTCATTTAAATAATACAGTTCCCTTTACTTATTTTGAAGTAGCAAGAATTGAATTTTTCAAAAGCATCGGCTTTATGCAGAATTGGGTAAATCCAAAAAATGAAACCATTCCCGTTGTAGCTGATTTGCAATGCGATTTTTTAAAGCAGGTTTTCTTTGATGAACGTTTAAAAATATATGTGAAGGCAGCAACGATCGGTACAACTTCAGTAGATCTTCACTATATGGGGAAAAAAGAGGATGGATCCGTCTGCTTTACGGGCAGAGGGACAATGGTTCAAATTTCGAAGAAAACAGGAAAAGGCTATCCATGGACTGAAGAAATGAAAACTTTGCTTCAAAATCATGTCACGAAGCTTACTAATTAATTTTAATAACTTTTTTAAAATAAAATCTTCTCCACTAAGGAATTGGTGTCACTCAAGTCCTCTGCCTTACATAAGATATTGTGACTAAATATATACCCATCCCGCGGTTCATAGCTGGCGAAAGGCAAGGAGGGTTACAATACTTGAAGGAGAACGAATTTACTCATAAGCCGTTACTCACCAAACGAGAAAGAGAAGTATTCGAACTGTTAGTACAGGATAAAACAACTAGAGAAATCGCTGGTGAATTGTTTATAAGCGAAAAGACGGTTCGGAACCACATTTCGAATGCCATGCAAAAGCTTGGTGTTAAGGGGCGATCACAAGCTGTTGTAGAGCTCCTTCGAATGGGAGAGCTAGAACTTTAATTAAGACCGGCCATCCATTATTGGATGCCGGTTTATATTATTTAATAAGTAAATTATATTTAATATACGCTTCTATATTTAATTCAGCCTTGAAATTTAGCTGAAAAAAGGTGAAAATAAATGCAATAGAGCTTGTGGATTATATCACTTGTTGGAATAGAAATAGCAATATAGGAGTTGTATGTAATGGATTTAGAAGATGTGAAAGCAGTTGATGAAATAGATACAGTAGCTATGATAGAAAAAGAGCTGCGCTATATATCAGGCATTATTAAGCAAAAGGGCCGTGAAATATTAAGCAATTACAAAATTACTCCACCCCAATTTGTTGCCCTCCAATGGCTTTTTGAAGAGGGAGATATGACAATTGGAGAGCTGTCGAATAAAATGTATCTTGCCTTTAGCACAACGACAGATCTTGTTGATCGTATGGAAAAAAACAACCTTGTTAAACGGGTTAAAGACCCTAATGACCGAAGAGTTGTTCGAATCCATCTTTTGGAAGAAGGGGAAAGGATTATTGACGAGTGTATTAAAAAGCGGCAATTATATTTAAAAGAGGTACTCGTTAATTTCACCGATGAAGAGGTTCAGCTCCTAAAAAATAACTTAACAAGATTACATCAAGATATGCGCGAAGAATGAGGCGGTTCGATTGGAAAATCCGATAGGTATTATTGATTCAGGTGTCGGAGGCTTGACTGTAGTGAAGGAAGTAATGAGGCAGCTCCCAAATGAGGAAATTATATATTTGGGGGATACGGCACGATGTCCATATGGACCAAGGCCAGGTGAAGAAGTTAAAGCATTTACTTGGGAAATAACGAGGTTTCTTTTAAACAAACAAATCAAAATGCTAATTATTGCCTGTAACACTGCAACAGCCGTTGCACTAGATGAAATCAGAAGTTCGCTGCCTATACCGGTAATTGGAGTGATATCTCCAGGAGCAAGAGCAGCGATAAAGAAAACAAAAAATAAAACGATTGGTGTCATAGGCACAGAAGGAACGATAAAGAGCGGCGCATATGAAATGGCCTTAAGGCAAATTAATAGCCGGGTAGTGATTCATAGCCTAGCCTGTCCTAAATTTGTCCCCCTCGTGGAAAGTGGGGAATTTGAGGGTCTTTTAGCTGAGAGGATCGTAACTGAAACGTTGCAGCCATTAAGAAATAAAGGAATGGATACACTAATATTAGGTTGTACACATTATCCATTGCTTGAGCCGTTAATACAAAAGGCAGTAGGGAAACAAGTCGGCGTTATTAGTTCAGGAGACGAAACAGCAAGAGAGGTTAGTACGATTCTTTATCATCAAGGCTTATTAAATAGCTGTCAGGACGAGCCAAAACATCATTTTTACACAACAGGATCGACAGATATTTTCACAAAAATTGCTTCCGAATGGTTGGCTGTACCAGTTCAAAATGTAAAAAAAGTTAAGTTATAGACCTCCTTTAGGGAGGTTTTTGTATTGGATAGGATTATCTGAGCATAGCGGTCACCAGTTCCGTTATTTGATGCAAAATGGGTTGATTTTTTATGTTTGCGGACATTGGTTCCTTCATTATGTAAAAAAACAGTGATTTTTATGCTTATTTTCGTATATAACGTATTCTGTGTCCGATTAGATCCTAAATAACCGTTGTTTTATGCTAATAATGGCTTTTGCGTCCGCATTAGCAATTCATTTCCAAGTCTATGAGAAAAATGATAAGATTATATCAAATATAATAGAATAAGGTGATATATTTTGTACGCACAGGCAGAAACTTATTTAAAGCAATACTTTGGATATTCCACATTTCGTTCCGGGCAAAAGGAAATTATCCACAATTTGCTGCAGCATAAAAATACGCTCGGCATCCTTCCAACTGGAGGAGGCAAATCCCTCTGCTTTCAGATTCCCGCACTCATTCTCCCAGGAACAGCCATTGTCATCTCTCCATTAATTTCCTTAATGAAAGATCAAGTTGATTCATTAATCACTGCAGAAATTCGAGCCACATTTATTAATAGCTCCCTTAATATGCAGGAATATAAAAAAAGAATGGCTGATATCCTTGCCGGGAAGTATAAATTAATTTATGTTGCTCCAGAACGTTTTGAATCAGACAGCTTTATAGACATGCTCAATTCTCTACAAATATCTATGATTGTATTTGATGAGGCCCATTGTATTTCCCAATGGGGCCATGATTTCAGACCAAGCTATCGTTCCATCATTAATCATTTGGGCAGACTTAATCAAGAACCCGTAGTTGCAGCATTAACAGCAACAGCCACAAAGGATGTTGCGGATGATATTCGGAATCTCTTACATATTCACGAATCTGATAGCTTCATTACGGGTTTTGCAAGGGAAAATCTTGCTTTTAACGTGATGAAGGGTGTTAACAAAAGAGAATTTATTACACAATATTTGAAGAATCATCCTAGAGAATCAGGGATTATCTATACATCAAGCCGGAAAGAAACTGATCAGCTTTACAGCTACTTAAAGGAAAAGAACCATTCTGTTGCTAAGTATCATGCAGGAATGGGGGAGGATGCACGTAAGGAGTCACAAAACCACTTTGTTTTTGATGAAGCTGATATTATGATCGCGACTAATGCATTTGGAATGGGAATTGATAAATCCAATGTTCGTTTTGTTATCCATTATAACCTCCCGCGTAATATCGAAGCTTATTATCAGGAAGCTGGCCGAGCAGGAAGGGATGGAGACGAAAGCTCTTGTTATTTATTATTTTCACCGCAGGATATTCAGCTGCAAAAGTTTCTTATTGAGGAATCCAACCTTGATTTCCAGAAAAGAGAGCAAGAATATAATAAATTAAAACAAATGATCCACTACTGTCATACTGAAAAATGTCTGCAAGCTTATATTATCGAATATTTTGATTCGCAATATGAGAATGCAGGCTGTGGAAAATGCAGTAATTGTTTGGATAAGCGGGAGCAGATCGAAATAACGGAGGAGGCGCTCATGATATTCTCCTGTATTAAAAGAATGGGAGAACGATTTGGTGTCACCTTAACTGCACAAGTATTAAAAGGTTCCCAAAACAAAAGGATTCGCGAATTTCAGTTTGATAAATTAACCACATATGGTTTGCTTCAAAATTATAAGGAAAAAGAAATTTCGGACATCATCAATTATTTACTGGCTGAAGGATATTTAACATTAACAGATAGTAAATTTCCGGTAGTCAGACTTGCTGAGAGGGTCGTACCAGTAATAAAGAAACAAGAAAATGTTTATATGAAAAAGACAATTCAAGCCCCTATAAAGGAAGCAGAAGAAAATAGTGATTTATTTTCAGAACTGCGGACTTTGCGAAAATCGATTGCGGATCAGGAAAAGGTTCCTCCTTATGTGGTCTTTGCAGATACTACTCTAAAAGAAATGAGCCAGTATTTTCCGATTGATCGGGAGGCAATGCTAAGAATAAAGGGTGTAGGGCAAGTAAAGTATGATAGATATGGTGAATTATTCATTGAAGAAATTAAGAAATTCATCAATGATCACAATATTAACGCTGTTGCTATTCAGCAGGTAGAACCACGTTCAGACGATAAGGAGATAAACGATGCGCCTAGCTATTTATTATCCTACCAATATTATTCGGAAGGGATAACGATCGATGAAATTGCCAAAAAGCGTAAATTTTCAGCGATTACCATTCAGAACCATATCATTCGTGCTGTTCAAGAAGGAAATGCGTTGCAATGGTCTGATATTTTTAATGAAGAGACAGAACAAATCATTATGGAGGCTGTAAAAAGAGTAGGAAGGGAAAAACTGAAACCAATTAAAGATGAACTCGACTCTAATATTGATTATTTTACTATTAAAGCAGTCTTAGCGAAAAATGAATACACTTAAGTAGTTAATTGCCAATAAACAAATTCGTATGGCCCATCCAAAGACAGTTCTACAAAAAAAGCCGAATTTTTTTTCATCTAGCCGGTCTAAATTACAAATAGGCTCGTATACATGTTAGTACAAACTGTTCTTTGGAGGGATTATATGTTTATAAATAAAAAAACAACGATCGTTTCGGCTGTCTTTGCGTCATCGGTGTTTTTATCAGGTTGCGGGTTATTTGGTGGGAGCGGAAAAGAACAAATTGATCCGCCGAAATCAGTTGCCTACGAAGAAGATCAAACGGCTGTTGAAGGTCAAGAGGATGCGGGAATGGAAACTGCAGGAAATGATGAAGCTGTTACAAACACTGTGCAAACGGAGCTTTATTTAATTAATAAAGATGGATTAGTAGTCCCTCAAACTTTAAATCTGCCGAAAACAGAATCAGTCGCAACTCAAGCTTTGGAACATTTAGTAAAGGATGGTCCAGTAACAGAAATGCTGCCTAATGGCTTCATGGCTGTTCTGCCTGTTGATACGAAATTATCTGTTGATATTAAAGATAAGGTGGCAACAGTCAACTTCTCTAAAGAATTTAGGGAATATCAGGCTGAGGAGGAATTGAATATCCTTCAATCTATCACATGGACATTAACTCAATTTGAGTCGATCGATAAAGTAAAGTTTAAATTAAACGGTCATGAGCTTAATGAAATGCCTGTAAATGGCACTCCTATCGGTGAAGCATATAGCAGATCAAATGGTATTAATCTCGATACTTCAGATATCCTTGATATTCGCAATACGAAGCCTGTTACTGTCTACTATATTGGTGGAGAGGCAGACTCTTACTATTATGTTCCAGTAACTAAGAGAGTAACGAATACTGAGCCTAACAATTTGCGAGCTGTTGTAAACGAGTTAGTTAAAGGTCCTGGCATTTCCTCAAACCTTGAAAGTGACTTCGTAGCAGATGTTAAGCTTTTGGATGATCCAAAAATTGAAAATGGAAAAGTGACCCTTAATTTTAATGAGTCTGTATACAGCAGTTTTGAAGAGAAAATTGTTTCCAAGCATTTATTAGAAGCGCTTGTTCTTTCATTAACTGAACAAAAAGGAATAGAAAGTGTTGCGATCACTGTTAATGGCAAGTCAGATTTTGTCAATGAAGAAGGAGAAAAAATGGCAGAGCCTGTTACACGTCCGCAAAAAGTAAACACAGGTAGTTTTTAAAAAAAGTTTTTTGATATACTATATAAAGACAATGAAAGAGGAGGCAATGGACGCCCCCTCTTCTTTATTGTTTTTGGAATAAGGGAGGAATTTAACTTATGCGTGCTGACGGAAGGGAACAACAGCAATTAAGACTTATACATATTGAAACGGATTATTTAAAGCATCCTGAAGGATCTGTGTTAATAAGCGTTGGAGATACAAAAGTTATTTGTACTGCCAGTATAGATGAACGGGTTCCTCATTTTATGAGGGGAGAAGGAAAAGGATGGATTACAGCTGAATATTCCATGCTTCCTAGAGCGACCGAACAACGGAATATTCGTGAAGCGGCGAAGGGGAAAATTTCTGGACGAACAATGGAAATTCAGAGATTAATTGGACGTGCTCTTCGTGCCGTTGTTGATCTTGAGGCAATCGGAGAGAGAACAATCTGGCTGGATTGTGATGTGATCCAAGCGGATGGAGGCACGCGGACTGCCTCCATAACAGGGGCATTCGTTGCCATGGCATTGGCTTTAGATAAAATTGCAAAAAGCAAAAAGCTAGCAAGCTACCCAATCAAAGACTTTTTAGCTGCAACAAGTGTAGGAATATTAGAAAATAAACAAGTTGTCGTAGATTTAAATTATATAGAAGATTCTAAAGCTCTTGTTGATATGAATGTGGTCATGATAGGCAATGGGGATTATGTTGAGTTACAAGGAACAGGAGAAGAAGCTACCTTTTCATACACCGAGCTCCAGGAGCTATTAAAAGCGGCCCAAAACGGAATGGCCTCCCTTTTTGAAATGCAGAAAGAGGCACTTGGTGAAGCAATAACGAGTAAAATTAATGCAAGAAAAGAAAGTTTAGAGGGGAAGGCGTAGAATGCAAGAAGTGATTATTGCTACAAAGAATGCAGGAAAAGCAAAAGAGTTTGAGCGCATGTTCATGCCGCTTGGCTATAAAGTTAAAACCTTAATAGACTATCCGGAGATAGATGACATTGAAGAGACTGGGAGTACCTTTGAAGAGAACGCGATTTTAAAAGCAGAAAGTGTCTCAAAGGCACTAAATAAAATCGTGATTGCAGATGATTCCGGCCTTTCTATCGATGCGCTAAACGGCCGGCCAGGTATTTACTCTGCTCGTTATGCTGGAGAAGAAAAAAGCGATGAAGCCAATATGGCGAAAGTGCTAGATGAATTAAATGATATACCTGATAAAGACCGACAGGCTAGGTTTTACTGTGCATTGGCTGTTGCTGTTCCAGGCCTTGAAACATTTACTGTTTCCGGTACGTGTGAAGGATTGATCTTGCGAGAAAAAAGGGGCTCAAATGGTTTTGGATATGATCCAATATTCTTTGTAGTGGACAACGAGAAAGCCATGGCAGAATTAAAACCAGAAGAAAAGGCGGAAATTAGCCATAGGGCACAGGCCTTAAGAAAATTAGAAAGCAAGCTCCCTGCCCTTCTCTCGGAAGGCAGGTAATCCATGAGAATTTTGATTGTCAGTGATAGCCATGGTTTGACGGATGAATTAGCGGAAATAAAAGAGAATTCAATGGAAATAGATAAACTGATACATTGCGGGGATTCTGAATTAAAGTCGGATCACCCGTGCTTAGAGTCTTTTACTGTAGTGCGTGGAAATTGTGATGTTGATAACTCATTTCCGGAGGAACTTGTAGAGGATTTAGGTGGTCATAAGGTTTTCATTACCCATGGCCATCGCTATGCTGTAAAATCAACCTTATTAAATCTAAGCTTGCGTGCTAAGGAAGTCGGTGCCAAGATTGTTTGTTTTGGCCACTCCCATAATCTAGGGGCAGAAATGATTGATGATATTCTTTATATCAATCCAGGAAGCATTCGGCAGCCAAGAGGACGAAAAGAGAAAACATATGTTATTATGGACATTGAAAAAGATGAAATTTGTCTGAGTGTTTATGATTTAAAGCTTGGAGAAATTAATGGATTATCACAAAAGTTTTTACTAACGTAAGATGTAATTGAAGCATATATTATTTAGGGGAAGATCACTTTCCCCTAAATAAAAAAATATTTACTTTTTATGTTGACATTTCATTGTTAGCCTAATATAATAAAACTTGTCGCTGAAGTTATTCTTTAAATATTTAATATGTCCCAGTAGCTCAGCTGGATAGAGCATACGCCTTCTAAGCGTACGGTCGGGAGTTCGAATCTCTCCTGGGACGCCATACTACATAATTAATGAATATCGTCATATCAACCTCTTATATCGTTTAGTGAAACGGTCAGTATAACGGTCATGTAAGAAATTACACCGTATATCGACTTACTAACGATATAGGAGGTTTTTTTGTATGACAAAAAAGAAAGTAACTTTCGGTTACAGAAGATTTAAAGGGGTTATTTGAGAAAATCGAGTAGCAGGATTGTAAAGAAAAAGAAGGTGGGTCGGTCTAATGAACGGGATACCGATCGGTTTACCTTAGAAAAAGCTCTAGCAACTATTACTCTACAAATTGAGATAAGCGGCAACCGCCTACGCACATAAGCTAGTATAATATTCACGTAAATCATTTTAGGAATAATGTAAACGTAAAATATGTTGATGAACTTAACCCCGACCACGTTTATATCGCATTAGAAACTCAGACGTATATAAAAATTCAAAAAGGCTGAACAAATACTCAAAGCAATTATGCTTAAAGAACATTAATTCCCATGCTTTGCAGATAGGTTTCGCACAGAACTTACTCGAAAAAGGAGCAAATATTGCTCGTATATCGAAGGCGCTCGGTCACGGTAATTTAGCGGTAACGACTTAATATCTACATTGTGGTAAAGAAGAAGTAGCTGAAAGCTTTTATAAATCTAACTAAAGTGACGCCTAGGAGCGTTCTTTTTTTATCATAGAGCCTTTGTGGTTATGTTTACTAAATATAAAGAATTATTTTAGTAATATAAGCAGGGGATCAATTCAAATCGAATCTACTGATAATTGTATACACGATTTAATATTAGAGAAAAAGCGAACCTACTACTACTAATAGAGCAATGAGCTCATTTTGTTATATACACAGTTGGAAACAATTGTATAATATTAGTAGATAAATACAGCAAAGTAAGGAGAGTTTCTATGGAAGTTTCAAAAACTAGGAATTTCAAGTTAGCCTATTTGATAAATGAAAGGAAGTTAAGAGAACTCGATTCAATTATTAAAGAAGTTTCAGATGAAATTGAATATGAGGTATCCTGCATAGATGGTACATCTATTAAGTTTACGACTTTGGAGGATTTAATAAATTATCCAAACAGGAAAGAAAAACAATATAAGGAAATTGAGGTAAGGACTTCTTATCGGAGTTCTAGACCGGTTAGAATACATGTAAATTTTATGAGTTATCAATATGCTGATTCCATAAGATTTCGGATAAGCGGAGATGAGAGAAACGTTGATTATCAAGCAGGAAGAATTGAAGGTTTTATTAATAGCTTAAAGCAGTGGTACAGTTTTTTGGCGGTTAATAATATAATTTCAACTTTTATTGTAGTTTTTATAGCACAATTAATCCCAGTAGCTATTATGTATTCATTGGGTATTCTAAATAAATTTCATTCCCTTTGGTGGATTGGTTTCATTACAGCCATGATTGCTATTTTTGTCTATGATAAAGTTAAGGTTTACTTGTTTCCTATTTCAGCATTTGAACTTGGAGATGGCATTGATAGAATAAAAAACCTAAACTTTGTTAGAAATTTGATTTTGGTCGGAATATTTTTAACTATTGTATTAACCTACCTAGTTAACCAGATTCCTAATATAGGTGAAAATTTTTTAACAAAGTAACCCTTAACTAGGGGCGTTTACTTTGACTGCAAATACAAATTTTTGCAGTATTTTTATTTATTGTAGGGCTAATTGAGTCAATAGGTACAGTAGTACAGTAATTAGACATCTTGTATTTAAAGGCTAGGAACAGGCGCACAATTCTACCATTTGCTCACGTATTAAATATTGATAAGAATAGCACGTTAATGAACCTCGTAACAACGGTTGCTAGGGAGCTAAAGTAGAAAACGAAAAGTAATTTTAAAATGGAGGAAAACAAATGCAAGAATACATTACTGATAACTTAATAAGTATTATTGGTATACTTACTACAATAATAATTGCGGTAATAACGTTTATAAAAAATAAAAAACGAAAAGAATTATCGTTTGATGTTCTTTCCTCAACTTCACTTCTAATCAAAGACGAAGAGTTAAAAAATAGGATTAAACTAACAATAGATGATGCAGAAGTAAAGGAAGACATTCACCTAGTCTTAGTGAAATTAATTAATACTGGGAATGTGCCGATTAAACCAGATGAATTTATTGAGGAGCTAACGATAGAGTGTAATGGTTCTATTATAGTTGCAGAGGTAAAAGAAACAGTTCCGCCGAATTTAACTGTAAAAGTTGACAATGGTGTAGGAGATATTTTTGGAATTGCATCTGTAGAACCATTGTTATTAAATCCTAAAGACGAGATAATATTCAAATTTTTAGTTAGCTTATATAAAAATGATATTTCATTTAATGGGCGAATTGTGGGTGTTCAAAAAATTAACAAACGAAAAAGCAGATTACCTTTAACCTCAACAATTTTGGGTATAGGAACAATAATTGTAATGTTATTACTAGGAAATTATGAGAAAGATTTTGAAATGATTAAATTTTATACACTTAGCGCATCACTTTTAACAGGAATGCTTGCTTCGGCTACAGTGCTTGCAATTCATGAAATGCGGAAAGGTAAAAAAGAATTAAATCAGTAAACTTATAAATAGATTTGCAGAGAAATTGAAAAGGCTTTAATATCAATATTTAATGTACTTATGCTTAATAGAATTGTGGTACATTTGTTTGTATTTTTGAAACAATCGTAGGGTTATCACACTCGCTTATTGTTTCTGCTGAAGCCCCTTACTTTAACTCAAGGGATTTACGTATATGAATTGTGAATTAATATTCAACATTTGCGCATATTTTTAGGCGCTCTTTTCATACGCTTAAAGTTTCATAACTCAAGAGTTATAGCAATAAAGAAGGTGTACTATAATAAGCACCCTAAATGTTCAATAACTCTAATATAAATAAATATTATTCATTCTCACTATCGAGAATAAAAACTTCTATCTCCTTAATTAATTCTAAGAAATCAACGTAAAATTACACAATATATTTTTATACTCGAATAGTAAAAGAAAAAAATGTAATTTATTTAAGTTAAAAACGGTGACTACACGTAATTTTAAAGCATGGTTCTTATCTTTTCATCTAGAGCAATTCTTGCTATATCACCAATATTAATAATGTTGTCATCTGTTCTTCTACCTGATATCTCATCAATTTTTCCGAACCCAATTAAGGAAATTCCCTTAATTTAAATTGATTGAATTTAATTTGTTCATAAAAAAGTTAAAAAATTTATTATATGTATGAACATTTGTAAATCAACGATGAAAGCGGATACAGCAAAACAGAGTAATTAAAATTATCAAATAATTTGCAAATAAGGTGTTGACGGTTTAATAAAATCAGCGTAAGATAGTCCTCAATATAAGAAAATAAAAAGCTCAACAAAAGGTAAGCATACACTTTAGTTGATAAATTAATTTCTTGAAGCAGTTTTTTTTAACCTAAAAGTTCAATGGTTTAAAGCAGTAAAAAATCAAGTAATATTGATTAAAGCGAAGAAGAGGATAAGTAGTTTTATGTTATGGGATTAGCAGAGAGCCGGCGGGTGCTGAAAGCCGGTAATTCCAACGTAAAATGAACTCACCTCAGAGCACCAGCTTGAAAGATCTTTCTAGTAGAGTTGGTCGGGTGTTGCCCACCCGTTATCAAAACGAACAGGATTATCTGTTCATAAGTGCACGCTTTTGCGTGAATTTAGGGTGGTACCGTGGAATAGGTTATTAAGCCTTTTCATCCCTTTACCTGCGATAAGTAGGTTTATGAGGGATGGAAGGGCTTTTTTTATTGAAATTATGTAAGGAACAAAGAGGAGGTTTTATTAGAATGTTGCAGGAAGCTGCCTATACAGAATCAAAGTCTGAGACTACAACAGTCACGGGTGCAGATCTGTTATTAGAAGCCTTGGAAAGGGAAAAGGTAGAAGTAATTTTTGGATATCCAGGAGGAGCAGTCCTACCGATTTATGACAAAATTTATCATTCAAAAATCCTCCATGTTTTGCCTAGACATGAACAAGGCGGAATTCATGCCGCTGAAGGCTACGCAAGGATTTCTGGTAAGCCAGGGGTAGTGATCGCCACTTCAGGACCAGGAGCGACGAACATTGTGACAGGATTAACAGATGCCATGATGGACTCCTTGCCGCTTGTCGTATTTACAGGTCAGGTAGCAACAAGTGTCATCGGTTCAGATGCTTTCCAGGAAGCGGACATTCTGGGAATTACAACACCAATAACAAAGCATAACTATCAAATTCGAAATATTGAGGATATTCCAAGGATCGTGAAAGAGGCATTCTATATTGCATCTAGCGGAAGACCTGGTCCAGTGCTAATAGATGTTCCAAAGGATATTGCAGCTTCTGTATCAAGTCGTCCGGAAGAACAAGAAATTAATTTACCTGGGTATCAGCTAACGTTACAGCCTAACTATTTACAAATTCGTAAATTAACTGAAGCTGTAAGCAGTGCAAAGAAACCAGTCATACTAGCGGGTGCAGGGGTGCTTCATGCTAAAGCTTCTCAAGAATTAAAGGAATATGCCGAACAGCAGCAGATTCCTGTTATCCATACATTGCTAGGCTTAGGCGGTTTCCCTGCTGATAATAAACTTTTCGTAGGGCTTGCAGGGATGCATGGCTGCTATGCGGCAAATATGGGCCTAAGTGAATGTGATTTACTTATCAATATCGGAGCACGCTTCGATGATAGATTAACGGGTAATTTACAGCACTTTGCACCTAAAGCAACAGTAGCTCACATCGATATTGACCCAGCTGAAATTGGCAAAAACGTGCCGACAGCTATTCCGATTGTAGCTGATGCAAAGGAAGCATTAAAGCAATTGGTTCAGCAAAATGGAAAGCCGCCAGTCAATACCGAGTGGCGTGAGCAGATCCAAAAATGGAATGAGGAATATCCGTATTATTACGGAGTGTCTACTGAAGACAATTTAAAGCCTCAGAAAACAATGGAGATGCTATTCGAGAAAACAGCCGGAAATGCAATTGTTGTTACAGACGTTGGTCAGCATCAAATGTGGGCAGCGCAGTATTATCGTTTTAACCAAGCAGATAGATGGGTTACTTCTGGGGGATTAGGAACAATGGGATTCGGTCTTCCAGCAAGTATCGGTGCCCAATTCGCAGATCCGGACGCATGTGTAGTTGCCGTCCTAGGAGATGCCGGATTCCAAATGTCCACACAAGAGCTTGCTGTAATAAGGGAATTTAATCTTCCAATTAAGATTTGTATTTTTAACAACCACTCTTTAGGAATGGTACGTCAATGGCAGGAAATCTTCTATGAATCGCGTTTTTCACATAGTAAAATCTCGGTTCAGCCCTCTTTCGTGAAACTGGCTGAAGCATACGATATTAAAGGGTATGTGATTAGATCAGAGGAAGAAGCAGAGAAAATTTTAAACGAAGTATTAAATGATCGTGAACCTGTTCTGTTAGATTTCAGAATTGATCCAAATGAAAATGTATATCCAATGATCGCACCAGGAAAAGGATTGCATGAAATGGTAGGTGCTAAGCCTTGAAAAGAACAATAAGCATGACAGTACTAAACCGTCCAGGAGTATTAAATAGAATAACAAACTTATTTTCTAAGCGGAATTTTAACATTGAAAGTATTTCAGTTGGCCTGACAGAACATGAAGGCGTTTCTCGAATCACATGTGTTGTCCATGTAGAGAGTGATCGTGAAGCTGAACAAATCACGAAACAGCTTAATAAGCAAATTGATGTATTAAAGGTAGTAGATATAAGTGATCAATCAATTGTCGCAAGGGAATTAGCCTTAGTAAAAGTTCTTGCAACTCCACAAACAAGAAGCGAAATTTATTCACTTATTGAACCATTTCGAGCAACTGTTATCGATGTGGGCAAGGACAGCTTAGTTATTCAAATAACGGGTGAATTTGAAAAGATTGAAGCCTTTATTGAACTAATTAAGCCATACGGTATTAAAGAATTAGCGAGAACTGGAACAACGGCCTTCCCTAGAGGGACACAGAGATCAGCAAAAGAATTAAAGACAATTTCAATTGTTTAAGAGAATGGTGCTAATCATTCAACTCATTAAACTAGTATAATAACTAAAAAATTCAAAATAAAAAATAAACTTTAGACGAAGAAAGGGAGAATAACAATGGCAAAAATGTACTATAACGGAGACGCAAATGCAGCATATTTAAATGGAAAGAAAGTAGCAGTAATTGGTTACGGTTCACAAGGTCATGCACATGCACAAAATATGAGAGACAGCGGTGTTGAAGTTGTCATTGGTCTTCGTCAAGGAAAGTCATGGGATAAAGCAGTGGAAGATGGCTTCCAAGTATATCCTGTAGGCGAAGCAACTGCACAGGCAGATATCGTAATGATTCTATTGCCAGATGAGCAGCAAACAAAAGTATATATTGAAGAAATCAAGCCTAACTTAACAAATCAAGCCATCATGTTCGCTCATGGTTTCAACGTTCACTTTAACCAAATCGTGCCTCCAGCAGATTGTGATGTTTTGCTAGTTGCTCCTAAAGGCCCTGGCCACCTTGTTAGAAGAACGTTTGAACAAGATGCAGGTGTTCCAGCATTATTCGCTATCCACCAGGATGTAACAGGCGAAGCAAAAGAACTTGCTTTAGCATATGCAAAAGCGATCGGATCGTTGCGTGCAGGCGCATTAGAAACAACATTCAAAGAGGAAACAGAAACAGATCTTTTCGGAGAGCAAGCAGTACTTTGCGGTGGTTTAACTGCACTTGTAAAAGCTGGTTTCGAAACATTAGTAGAAGCTGGATATCAGCCAGAACTTGCTTATTTTGAAACATTACACGAGCTAAAGCTAATTGTTGACCTAATGTATGAAGGCGGAATGGCTGGAATGCGCTATTCAGTATCTGATACAGCAGAATGGGGAGATTTTGTAACAGGTCCTCGTATTGTTGATGCTAGAGTGAAAGAGGAAATGAAAGCTGTTCTTAAAGATATTCAAGATGGCAAATTTGCACAAGGCTGGATCATTGAAAACCAAACAAACCGTCCAGTTTATACGGCAATCAAGACTAGAGAAAACGAGCATTTAATTGAAAAAGTAGGTAGAGAACTAAGAGCAATGATGCCGTTCATTAACCAAGGCAAAAAGAAAGAAGTTGTCGGCAGTGCAAAAAATTAAAATATTCGATACAACTTTGAGAGATGGGGAACAATCTGCCGGTGTCAATCTTAACTTATCAGAGAAACTTGAAATTGCGAGACAACTAGAAAGATTAAACGTCGATATCATTGAAGCTGGCTTTCCAGCAGCATCAAAAGGTGATTTTTCATCTGTTCAAAAAATTGCTCAAATGGTTAAAAATTGTTCTGTAACGGGTCTTGCACGCGGCGTCATTTCCGATATTGACGTTGCTTGGGAGGCGCTCAAAGACGGTGCAGAGCCTAGATTGCATACATTTCTTGCGACATCACCAATTCATCGCCAATATAAATTGAAGATGTCAAAGGAAGAAGTAATTGAGAGGGCAGTTGAATCTGTTAAGTATGCTGCTAAAAAGTTCCCGATTATTCAATGGTCTGCAGAGGACGCTTCGAGAACTGAACTTCCTTTCTTAGCTGAGATTGTTGAAAAGGTAATCCAGGCTGGAGCTCACGTCATTAACCTGCCAGATACGGTTGGATATGGGACCCCGGAAGAATACGGAAAGATTTTTAAATACTTAAGAGAACATGTTCCTTCTATTGATAAGGTTTCTTTATCAACTCATTGTCACGATGATCTTGGGATGGCTATTGCTAACTCATTGGCAGCGGTTGAAAACGGAGCAACTCAGGTTGAAGGAACAATCAACGGAATTGGCGAAAGAGCTGGGAACGCAGCTCTTGAGGAAATTGCAGTAGCCCTGCATATTCGGAAGGATTTCTACCAAGCTTCAACTCGCTTGAATCTTCAGGAGATTAGCCGCTCAAGCAGTATCGTGAGCAAACTGACCGGAATGGTTGTTCCAGCTAATAAAGCAGTAGTAGGCAAAAATGCATTTGCCCATGAATCTGGTATTCACCAGGATGGAGTACTAAAAGAAAAAACAACTTACGAAATTATTTCTCCAGAATTAGTTGGTGTACAATCCAATTCTTTAGTACTTGGAAAGCATTCCGGAAGACATGCCTTTAAAAATCGCTTAAATGAACTAGGCTTAAATGTTCCAGATGATGAGCTTAATAAATTATTTGTTTCCTTTAAAGAATTGGCCGACCGGAAAAAAGAATTGACTGATTATGATTTAGTTGCACTTGTACTTGATGAAAAATTATCAAAAGAAGTTAGCTTCTATGAATTAAATCAAATTCAGGTTCAATATGGAACAAATCAAATCCCGACAGCAACAGTTACATTGATGGGTATTAACAAGGAAGTCATTCAGGAAGCTGGGACTGGGGCTGGCAGCATCGAGGCGCTTTATAATACGCTAGAAAAATGCGTAGATGGATCCATTAATTTATTAGATTATCGAATCCAGTCAGTTGGTGCAGGCAGGGATGCTTTAGCAGAAGTTTATGTAAAAATGAAATACTTGGATATCGAGACGAGCGGGCGCGGACTTGCACAGGATGTGCTGGAGGCTTCAGGAAAAGCGTATTTAAATGCCATTAACAGAGTCATTTATATGAAAAATATGGGTCGTGAACTTAGTTTAACCTAGTAAATAATAAGGTTACTTTGGATCATCTAGAAAATCACATAAATATTAAACGGAGGGATAAAAATGGAGAAGCGTATCGCTGTACTACCAGGAGATGGAATCGGCAAAGAGGTGGTAAAAGGAGCAATAGAAGTTTTACAGGCTGTTGGAGAGCGTTTCGGTCACCAGTTTCATTTTGAATATGGAAAAATTGGTGGGGAAGCAATTGATACGGTTGGAACACCGCTGCCCGATGAGACAGTTGACCTATGCAAGCAAAGCGATGCGGTTTTACTAGGGGCAGTTGGCGGTCCTAAATGGGAGAGCCAGCCACCCCACCTCCGGCCCGAACGCGGTTTATTGAAAATTCGTAAGGATTTAAATTTATATGCCAATTTAAGACCAACTAGCTATTATCAAAGTCTTGCAGATTCTTCCTCTCTTAAAAAGGAAGTTATTGAAGGCGTAAATATGCTGATGGTTAGGGAATTAACGGGCGGCTTATACTTTGGAAAGCCAAGTGAACGTATAACAAGAGATGGCGAAGATGCTGTCGTAGATACATTGTTTTATAAAAAAGAAGAAATGCAAAGAGTCATTAAGCTTGCATTTGAGCTTGCAAAAGCACGTAAGGGGAAAGTGACTTCAGTCGACAAGGCTAATGTATTGGAATCGAGCAGAATGTGGAGAGAGGTAGCCGAAGACATTTCAAAGGACTATCCTGAAGTCGTTCTCGAGCATATGTTAGTTGACAATGCGGCAATGCAGCTTATTAGAAAGCCGACACAATTTGATGTCGTAGTTACTGAGAATTTGTTTGGAGACATCTTAAGTGATGAAGCTTCAGTTCTTACTGGCTCATTAGGAATGCTGCCATCAGCAAGTTTATCAGCGGAAGGGCCATATCTATATGAACCAATCCATGGATCAGCTCCTGATATCGCCGGGAAAGATCTTGCTAATCCACTAGCAACGATTCTTTCAACAGCCATGATGCTAAGACTTTCATTTGGAATGAATGAGGAAGCAGAAGCCATTGAACATGCAGTAAATCAAGTGCTTGAAGCCGGATACCGCACAGGAGACATTATGTCGTCCGGAATGAAACAAGTTTCAACTACTGAAATGATTGCTGAAGTAAAAGCAACATTGCTTGATAATGAAGCTATTTTGAACATCATGGGTGCTTATGCATAGAAAAGCGGAAACGATTGGACACGACCAGAATTGGTCGTGTTTATTTTAAAAATAACAATTGGAGGGGGAGGAAAAAATGGGAAAGTCAATTATTGAAAAAATTTGGGAACAACATATTGTCCATCAGGAAGAGGGGAACCCTGACCTATTATATATTGACCTGCATTTAGTCCATGAAGTTACATCTCCACAGGCGTTTTCTGGACTGAGAATGAAGAATCGTAACGTAAGAAGACCTGATAAAACCTATGCAACCGTTGATCATAACATCCCAACAGATAATCGTTATGAAATCAAGGATACTGTTGCTTTAAATCAAATGTCGACTTTAGAAAAGAACTGTACAGAGTTTGGCGTTCAACTAGCAGGCATTGACAGCCCGGATCAAGGGATTGTTCATGTTATCGGACCTGAGCTTGGTTTAACTCAGCCAGGAATGACTATTGTTTGCGGTGATAGTCATACATCCACACATGGAGCTTTTGGATCCATTGCGTTTGGAATTGGGACTAGCGAGGTAGAACACGTTTTAGCGACTCAAACAATTTGGAGAGCAAAGCCAAAAACATTAAAGCTAGAAATTAATGGTGAGCTTAAAAAAGGCGTGTCTGCAAAGGACGTAATTCTTTACGTTATTGCGAAATATGGAATTGATTTCGGAACAGGTCATGTAATTGAATATTGCGGAGACACGATCAAGAGAATGACTATGGAAGAAAGAATGACAATTTGTAATATGTCCATTGAGGGCGGAGCACGTGCTGGACTTATAAGCCCAGATGAAACGACATTTAATTATATTCAAGGAAGAAGATATGCTCCAAAGGGCGAGGATTTCTCTCAGGCTGTGGATAAGTGGAAGGAGCTTGCTTCAGACGCAGATGCCGAATATGATCGTGTCATCGCTATTGATGCAAATGACATTGCTCCAATGGTGAGCTGGGGGACAAATCCATCGATGACTGCAAAAATAAGTGATCGAATCCCGACTATGAATGATTGCAAAACGGAAATTGAAAAGAAATCGCTTGAACGGGCATTGGCCTACATGGGATTGCAGGAAGGTCAAAAAATTGAAGATATTGAGATTCAGCATGTCTTTATTGGCTCTTGTACAAATTCAAGAATTGAGGATCTGCGCCAGGCTGCTAGCATTGCAAAAGGAAAGGAAGTCCATCCGAATGTTAGGGCACTTGTCGTTCCAGGTTCACAGCAAGTGAAGAAGCAAGCAGAATCAGAAGGGTTAGATGTCATCTTCAAACAGGCTGGGTTTGAATGGCGTGATTCCGGCTGCAGCATGTGTTTAAGTATGAACAATGATATCGTTCCTAGCGGAGAGCATTGTGCTTCTACCTCCAATCGAAATTTCGAAGGCAGACAAGGTTCTGGAGCAAGAACACACTTAGTCAGCCCAACTATGGCTACAGCAGCTGCGATCTTTGGAAGATTCGTTGATGTTAGCTCATTGATTACGGCAGAGACAGTTTAATCATAGGAAAAAGGAGGGAATAAGAATGAGCGGTTTTAAAGTTTTAGAAGGAAAAGCGGCAGCTCTTGATCGAGCAAATGTGGATACAGATCAAATTATCCCGAAGCAATTTTTAAAAAGAATAGAAAAAACAGGATTTGGCCAATTTTTATTTTATGATTGGCGTTTTTTGAAGGATGGGGAGCCTAATCCAGACTTCGAATTAAATCGTCCCGAAAACGCAGGTGCAACCATTTTAATTGCCAATGAAAATTTTGGATGCGGCTCATCAAGGGAGCATGCACCTTGGGCGCTATTGGATTATGGCTTTAAAGCGGTCATTGCCCCTTCATTTGCTGATATTTTTCATCAAAATTGCTTAAAGAACGGAATACTTCCAATTCAGCTCAAAGAGGATGAAGTATCCTATTTATTAGCCAAAGGAAAAACTCAAGCGTTTAAGCTGAAAATTGACTTAGAACAGGAAACGATCTCAGATGATAGCGGCTTCTCCACATCTTTCCCTATAAATGATTATTGGAAGAAGATGCTGATGAACGGCTGGGATGAAATTGAAATTACCCTTCAGCTCGATGATAAAATTGATGAATATGAAAAAACTTTAACAGCTGTTAAGTAAACAAAAGGATTCACAGTTTTCTCTGTGAATCCTTTTGTTTCGTCCAGCTGCAGCGCCTACCCCCGACGTACAGGACGTACTAGTGTCGACAATACGACAGGACAAGGAAAGCTTCGTCAGCGACACATCGCACGACCAAAAGTGAAGCTTTTGGGAGGACGTCGCGTTTTTGTCGACCTCGAGGTCACAAGCTTGTCTAGCTTCGGCTCCTAGGGACTCGAGACATAAGCCAATCCCTTCCAGAAGGCAAAGTACGCCTTCCTGCAGGGCTCGTCTTATGCTTTTCGTCCCTGATCAGTCGCCTACACTTTTCGATCAATCCTCCCAGAAAGGTAAAAGACAACCTTTCCGAGAGGCTTGTCTTGTGCTTGTCGGGGGTGACCACAAAGGAAAGCTTCTGCGAATGAACATCGCAGGAACAATTGTCCTTTGATTGTTCCGAAGGCGCTTTCGCATTTGTTCTTTAATCATAATCATGCTACACTAACTTCAAAAACGAAGCGGCGTGACATAAATGAAAAAACGGAATCGGAAAAAACTAAACGATAAAGTTCTCCTTTTTCCTGGTCTGGAAAAGAGACTTTTGGAAAAAGGACTTGAAAGCCTTCAGCAAAAAAGGTTCCGTCAGGCGATTAATTTTCTTGAAGAGGCTTTAGTATTAGAACAAGAAAATAATGATATACATATTGGGCTCGTTCTTGCTTATTTTGAGTCCGGCCAATTGACGAAAGCAAAGGAATTGGCAAATAGTATGCTCCAAAAGGGCATAGGAGATTATATTCAAATTATTGACCTCTATTTAATGATTCTCGTGCAATTACATCAGTACGATGATATTGTAAAGACGATTGAAATATTAATAGAAGAAAAAGAAATACCAGCAGATAAAATGGAGCATTTTACACGTATGCTCCAATTTAGCAAAAGAATGGCTGAATCATCTCCCAATATTCATTCAGATGATCCTATTCAGGATGAACCTTTGGATGTGGAAATAAATCTTTTTTCATTAAAAGATCAGCACGAGCAAATCCAAATGGCTACAATGCTAACAAATAGAAACTTAAAGCCTTATATTAATCAAATAAAGGCTTATCTAGAGTCAAGTGAAGGACAGCCATTCTTTAAAACAATGCTATTAAATGTTTTAATTGAACATGAGTATGAAAAAGAGGTTAATGTGCAAAAACTCGGGGAATGGATGATAGTAAGACCTTCAAATCTCCAAGGTGCTCAGCATAATAGTCAGATGGATGAATTGCTAAACATCGTAGCCGAGCAGCTTGAACATGAAGACCCTATTCTCTTTGAACATATCAAAAGTTTGATAGAGCGCCATTTATTTATTCTATATCCTTTTCTGCTTAAGCCCTTTAGTGAAAATGTTTGGGGGGCTGCCTATCATCATCTTGCAGCGGAGTATCAAGGACTCCATTATTCTATAAAGGATCTCGCTTTAAGATACAAAGTTATGGA
Organism: Bacillus sp. JJ1532; assembly: GCF_036965085.1. Lineage (NCBI taxonomy): Bacteria > Bacillati > Bacillota > Bacilli > Caryophanales > Bacillaceae > Bacillus > Bacillus sp. JJ1532. The sequence goes on along the minus strand of NZ_JBALOW010000016.1, from coordinate 93,320 downwards.
GAAAGAGATAGGTCATGCAGGGGCATTTTTAAAGAAAATAGAAGAAATTTCATCCCCAAATTATTAGCTTCATTGTTGAAAGCTAGGGTCTGTATGTTATAATATAATGGTTGTATATGTAAATGGTATTTATTATGTAAAAAAATGATAATGCTTGGGAATCGAGCTGTATCAATACCAATTCGTTACGAATGAAATGATAATAGATTGTTGGAGGGAAATAATTATATGTCTGCTAAATTTGAAAAGCTAGAAGGGAACGTTGGAGTTCTTACAATTGAAGTAGATGCAGAAAAGGTAAACGAAGGTTTAGACGCTGCATTTAAAAAAGTCGTTAAACAAATTAATGTACCAGGCTTCCGTAAAGGAAAAATGCCGCGCGGAATGTTTGAAAAGCGTTTCGGTGTTGAATCACTTTACCAAGATGCAGTTGATTTTCTTCTACCTGAAGCATATGCAGGTGCAATCGAAGAAACTGGAATTGAGCCAGTAGATCGCCCAGAAATCGATGTAGAACAAATCGAAAAAGGCAAGAGCTTAATTTTCACAGCAAAAGTAACTTTAAAGCCTGAAGTAAAGCTTGGCGAATATAAAGGGCTTGAAGTAGAAAAATTCGATACAGAAGTAACTGAAGAAGACGTAAATAACGAGCTTAAATCTATGCAAGAAAGACAAGCTGAGCTTGTCGTGAAAGAAGAAGGCAAAGCTGAAACAGGCGACACAGTTGTAATGGACTTCGAAGGATTTGTTGACGGAGAAGCATTTGAAGGCGGAAAAGCTGAAAACTATTCTCTTGAGCTTGGTTCAGGTCAATTTATTCCTGGATTTGAAGATCAATTAGTTGGCACTGCAACTGGCGAATCTAAGGATGTTGAAGTATCATTCCCTGAAGAGTACCATGCTGCTGAATTAGCTGGCAAGCCTGCTGTGTTTAAAGTAACTGTTCATGAAATCAAAACAAAAGAACTTCCTGCTTTAGATGATGAGTTCGCTAAAGATGCAGACGAGGAAGTTGAAACTTTAGACGCTCTTAAAGAAAAAGTAAAAACACGCTTAGTAGATAGCAAGAAGCATGAAGCTGAGCACTTTGTTCAAGATACTGTAGTAGAAAAAGCTACAAAAAATGCTGAAATCGACCTTCCATCTGTAATGGTTGATACAGAAATCGACCGCATGATGAATGAATTTGAACAACGTCTTCAAATGCAAGGAATGAACCTTGATCTTTACTTCCAATTCTCTGGTCAAGATAAAGATGCATTAAGCGCTCAAATGAAAGAAGAAGCAGAAAATCGCGTACGTGTAAACTTAACACTTGAGGCAATTGCGAAAGCAGAGAACATTGAAGTAACAGACGAAGAAGTAACTGCTGAGCTTAGCAAAATGGCTGAAATGTACAACATGTCAGTTGAAAGCATTGAAAAAGCTCTTGGAAGTTTAGAAAGTCTTAAGACTGACCTTCAAATTAAAAAAGCAGTTGAGTTCTTAGTAGAAAACAGCAAAACTGTTTAATTATAAGCACACCTACAAATAAGAAAACATAATGAACAAGGCGCGATTTATTCGTGCCTTGTTTTATACAATGGACAAATAATAAACATACAGAACGTCTTTTTATTACCTACATATGAAGGATTTGGATAAATTCTTTCGATTTAAATTAATCAATAATGGTTAAGCTTAGTTTATTAGGAATATAATTTTAACATAAGTAAAATGTGAATCCTCTTTGCAAACAAAGATACATAATAGAACATATCTGACTCATAAGTGTTTTCATTTCCTGTCCATTGTGAAAATATGTTACAATGCAATACATAACAAAAAATTGATTGTAAAGAAAAGGTTTAAAATACTAACGGTTTGCATAAGATTCGCGGAAATAATAACGAATGGATGTTTTTTTAAGGGGTGAAGGATTTGTTTAAATTTAGTGATGAAAAAGGACAATTAAAATGTTCTTTCTGTGGAAAAACGCAGGATCAAGTGCGAAAACTTGTTGCCGGTCCAGGTGTATATATATGTGATGAGTGTATAGAGCTCTGCACCGAAATCGTTGAAGAAGAGCTTGGAACCGAAGAGGAAGTTGAGTTTAAAGATGTCCCGAAACCAGCTGAAATCCGTGACATTCTCGATGAATACGTAATTGGACAGGATCAGGCGAAAAAATCATTATCAGTAGCTGTATATAATCATTACAAGCGTATTAATTCCAATAGTAAAATCGATGATGTGGAGCTTTTCAAAAGTAACATTTGTATGATTGGACCAACGGGAAGCGGAAAAACCTTATTAGCACAAACGTTAGCACGTATTTTAAATGTGCCGTTTGCTATTGCAGATGCTACTTCTCTAACAGAAGCAGGCTATGTAGGTGAAGATGTTGAAAATATTTTATTAAAGCTTATTCAATCAGCAGACTATGATGTTGAGAAAGCAGAAAAAGGCATTATTTATATTGATGAAATCGATAAGGTAGCCCGTAAATCAGAAAACCCTTCAATAACTAGAGATGTTTCTGGTGAAGGGGTTCAGCAAGCACTATTAAAAATTCTAGAGGGGACTGTGGCAAGCGTTCCGCCTCAAGGTGGCCGTAAACACCCTCATCAGGAATTCATTCAAATTGATACAACGAATATTTTATTTATTTGTGGAGGTGCCTTTGATGGCATCGAACAAATTATTAAGCGCCGTTTAGGTCAAAAGGTTATTGGCTTTGGTTCTACTACAAAGGATACCGAGGTAGATCAAAAAGAACTTCTAACTAAAGTTCTTCCAGAGGATCTTCTGAAATTTGGTTTAATCCCAGAATTTATTGGCCGTCTTCCAGTCATTGCAAGTCTTGGCTTGCTAGATGAAGAAGCATTAATTGAAATTCTTACTAAACCAAAAAATGCATTAGTAAAGCAATATCAAAAGATGCTCGAGCTTGACGATGTAGAGCTTGAATTTGAAGATGAGGCACTAGTGGAAATTGCGAAGAAAGCAATTGAGCGCAAAACAGGAGCCCGCGGACTTCGTTCTATTATTGAAGGAATTATGCTGGATGTTATGTTTGACCTTCCTTCTCGTGATGATATTAAAAAATGTATCATTACAAAGGAAACGATTACAGAAAATATATCACCAAAGCTCATTCTTGAAGATGGAACGATTGTAAAAGAAGAAAGAACTTCTGCATAACAAGCAGCAGAGGATACAAGAAGAGTAAACTTTTTCTCTTCAAATACTTTAAGCCAAACCTTTAGGGTTTGGCTTTTTTGCTTGGATATTAGGGACATTTTCAAGCCGTATAATACAAAATCCCCCCAGCTTTTTACAGCAAAATCTTGTTTATTCCAACTCAGTCAGGGAGATACTAGCATATATCACCGAGAACTAGATTGCAGGAGGGAAAAGTATGAGTTGGACGGGGATCGCCTTATTTATTCAATTGTTTTTTGGAATTGTGATTGGTCTTTATTTCTGGAATTTGCTTAAAAATCAACGAACACAGAAAGTATCAATTGATAGAGAATCAAGAAAAGAAATGGACCAATTGAAAAAGATGAGGTCCATCTCTTTAACTGAGCCTTTAGCAGAAAAAGTTCGCCCATCAAGCTTTGCAGACATAGTAGGTCAAGAGGATGGAATAAAATCGTTAAAAGCAGCCTTATGCAGCCCAAACCCGCAGCATGTGATCATCTACGGACCTCCAGGGGTAGGAAAAACAGCCGCAGCAAGATTAGTTTTAGAAGAAGCGAAAAAGACAGCAAAATCCCCTTTTAAACTTTCATCTGTCTTTATCGAATTGGATGCCACTACAGCCCGATTTGATGAAAGAGGGATTGCAGACCCGCTGATCGGGTCGGTTCACGACCCTATTTATCAAGGTGCAGGAGCCATGGGACAAGCTGGAATACCTCAGCCGAAACAAGGGGCTGTCACAAATGCACATGGCGGCGTCCTATTTATTGATGAAATCGGGGAGCTTCATCCTATCCAAATGAATAAGCTTTTAAAAGTGCTAGAGGATCGGAAAGTATTCTTGGAAAGCGCCTATTATAATGAGGAGAATACCCAAATTCCAAACCACATCCATGATATTTTTAAAAATGGGCTTCCGGCTGATTTTCGATTAATTGGAGCGACTACAAGAACCCCAAGTGAAATTCCTCCGGCCATTCGGTCCAGATGTATGGAGGTATTTTTCCGGGAGCTGGCTGAAGAGGAAATCGCTGATGTCGGCAGAAGAGCAACAGAAAAAGTTAATCTGGCCATTAGTGAAAATGGATTAATGATTCTTGCTTCTTACGCACGGAATGGCCGTGAAGTAGTCAATATGATCCAAATTGCAGCAGGGCTTGCCATTACAGAAGATCGAAATTACATAAAAGATGAAGACATCGAATGGGTCATTCAATCGAGTCAGCTAACACCAAGAATGGAAAGAAAAATAAACACCCGTTCTGAAGTGGGATTAGTGAATGGTCTAGCTGTATATGGCCCAAACTCAGGCGCCCTTCTTGAAATTGAGGTTACCATTATTCCAGCTCAAGATAAGGGCAGTATAAATATTACAGGTATTGTTGAAGAGGAAAGTATTGGCGGACAAGGAAAATCCATTCGCAGAAAAAGTATGGCAAGAGGATCCGTTGAAAATGTAATAACCGTTCTTCGCTCGATGGGAGTTCCAGCAAGCGACTATGATATCCATGTTAACTTTCCAGGCGGTGTTCCAATAGATGGCCCATCCGCAGGCATTGCGATGGCCACCGGGATTTATTCAGCCATTTACAAGTATCCTATTGACCATACAGTTGCCATGACAGGAGAAATAAGTATTCATGGGCATGTTAAACCAGTTGGCGGTGTTTATCCGAAGGTAAAGGCAGCGAAAAAGGCTGGGGCCCAAACCGTTATTATTCCAAAAGAAAATATGCAATCCATACTAAAAGAAATAACCGGAATCAAAATTGTTCCAGTAAGCCATTTGAATGAAGTTTTTGAAATAGCCTTATTGAAGAACTTTCACCTGGAACAATCCATCACTGCTTCAATCGAATTGGCAAAAAAAGAAAGCATCTAGATGGTCAACTTCGGCTAATTGTTCCCAGCATGAAAGCCGAAGTTTTCTTTATGTCGAGAAGACGGATATAGGTTGACGCGTCCATCCAGCTCCGTTGGACGGACACTTTG